>NZ_AP019742.1 GCF_006757745.1 Acinetobacter radioresistens DSM 6976 = NBRC 102413 = CIP 103788
GTGCGTCGTAGTCTAACAATTTTAATGTGTGCTGGAACTTTAATTGCTGGTACTCAATCTTGGGCAAAAGATGTATCAACCTCAAGTGCCACTAAAACGGTAAAAGCACAGGAACCTTGTACAAAACCTTGTAAAATGGAAAAAGATGACAAGACTCAGCAAGATCATAGTCAACATCAGTCTCCTAACTCATCTGACATGTCAAAAATGGATCATGCTATGATGAATATGGACCATTCTAAAATGGATCATTCAAAGATGAATATGCCTAGTAGCAATAAATAATTTTATAAATAGCGAGAAAGAAGTATTAAAGTTTATACTAAATATTTGCTTTATTACTTCAATCTTGACCTTTCTAAAGGTGAGATAGAATGTCAAATAAGTTAAGTCATGTACTCTTAATTGGAGTTGGTTTATTTTCATCAACTTGGGTAATGGCGGCAGTTAAAGAATATGATTTAACAATCGCTGAACAAACTGTAAATATCACAGGAAAACCAGTTGAGAGAATTACTGTAAATGGTAAATTCGTTGCACCACTTCTTGAATTTGAAGAAGGTGATGAGGCCGTTATCCGTGTTCACAATAAGTTAAAAAATCAGGACTCTTCAATCCATTGGCATGGCTTATTATTACCTGGAATTATGGATGGTGTACCTGGATTTAACAAATTTCATGGCATTGCCCCTAATACAACTTATGAATATAAGTTTAAAGTCCGCCAAAATGGTACTTATTGGTATCATTCACATAGTAAAGGACAAGAACAAGACGGTTTATATGGTGCTTTTGTTATTTATCCTAAAGATAAAACTCCACTAACAGCTGCTGAAAAAACCGATAAAGATTACGTTGTTTTGCTTTCTGATTTTCATAATTCGACAAGTGATCAAATTATGAAAAATATTAAAAAAGAAGCAGACTACTATCAGAACCGCCGCGAAACAGTATTCGATGTATTAAAACAAGTTAAACGTGATGGATTGAAGGCAACTTGGCAAGACCGCTCTATGTGGAATCAGATGCGGATGTTGAAAACAGATATGTCTGATGTCACAGGCTATACATTTTTAATGAATGGCAAAACGCCTCAGCAAAACTGGACCGGTAATTTTAAAGCTGGAGAAAAAGTTCGCCTTCGATTTATTAATGCTTCTGCAATGTCATTTTTTGATGTACGAATTCCAAATTTAAAAATGACAGTGGTAAGTGCCGATGGTCAACCTGTAAAACCTGTTCCTGTAGATGAGTTCCGTATAGGTACTGCTGAAACTTATGATGTCATTGTTGAACCGAAACAAGCCCATTATCAAATCGAAGCTGAATCTATTGACCGTACTGGATTTTCGGTTGGAACCTTACATGATGAAAATACCTCACCTGTAAAACAAATTGAGATGCCTAAGCCTCGTCCTCGTTCTTTATTGACTATGGAAGATATGGGAATGGATCATGACATGTCTTCTATGAAAGGTATGGATCATGATATGTCTTCTATGAAAGGTATGGATCATGATATGTCTTCTATGAAAGGCATGAATCACGATATGTCTTCTATGAAAGGTATGGATCATGATATGTCTTCTATGAAAGGCATGAATCACGATATGTCTTCTATGAAAGGTATGGATCATGATATGTCTTCTATGAAAGGCATGAATCACGATATGTCTTCTATGAAAGGTATGGATCATGATATGTCTTCTATGAAAGGCATGAATCACGATATGTCTTCTATGAAAGGTATGGATCATGATATGTCTTCTATGAAAGGCATGAATCACGATATGTCTTCTATGAAAGGTATGAATCATGATATGCCGATGAATAGCGCTACTGTTAAGGCGGCTTCAGACAAGAATGATAATACCGTATTTGGATGGGCAAATGCTTCAACACCTGAAGGTAATAAAGCATTGCAATATAGTGATTTGCAATCGTTAGATCCTCAAAAAGACACTCGTGCAGCTGAACGTGAAATAGAGATCCGTCTTGGTGGAAACATGGAGCGTTATATTTGGACAATAAATGGTAAAAAATTTAATGAAGCCGACCCACTAGTGGTGAAGTATGGTGAACGTATTCGCTTAAAATTTGTCAATGACAGTATGATGGCTCACCCAATGCACTTACATGGCATGTTTATGCAGCTTGAGAATGGTCAGGATCCAAGCAATATGCCAAACAAACATACGGTAATTGTTCCACCTGGGAAAACGATAACCACTCTACTCACAGCTGATGAGTTAGGTGAGTGGGCTATTCATTGTCACCTGCTTTACCATATGAGTGCAGGAATGATGAATAAACTCATTGTAGCTCAAGTGGAAGATGGTAATTCTACAAAGACTGTTCCTCAGTCCCAAGTAAATGAGAAGGGAGTAAATCCACATGCAAATCACTAAGAATTTCTTCTCAAAAACAGTCTTATCAATTGCATTAATAAGTATATCAAACTTAACTTTTGCTAATAGCAGCACTTCGGAACAAGAAAGTAATATTACAAATGGTATGAGAGTCTTATTACAGGAGTCTGGTGGCTTAAGATATAGCCCCCAAGAATTGTATCCAGAATATTATTCAATGGAAAATGCAAATGGGGGAGATAATATTATTTTGACTGCAAGAAAGAGATCAGACGGATCTCACGATGATCATCTTAAAGAACATGGCGGACAAATTTATCAAGTAACAAGACTTGAAAATGCATGGATGGTTGATGAAGACGGTAAGGGCAACCTAGGAACAAAGTTTGAAACTTTAATTGGAACAGATGAAAATCGTCTATTTATTGAAGCCAATTCGGAAAAGTCAGAAAGTAATGATCCAAAATATGCTGTATCAGCACTTTATAGCCGTAACGTAGCCCCATTTTGGGATGTACAAGCTGGGGTAAGATATAGTGAAAATAAAAATAATAGCAGCAGCGATCGAGTGGATGGGGTTATTGGTATATTAGGTCTAGCTCCTTATTTCTTTGAAACACAAGCATATCTTTATGGCGGTGAGAATAATTTTTGGGGAGCAAGTTTTGAATTAGAACGTGATTTGCTTTTAACTCAGAAACTTATTACTCAACCTTGGCGAATTCAAACATGAGGTGCGACAGTTTGAAAAGTCTTATGATAATCAACAAGCTGAGCAAATTTCTCTAATGGTGTAAGCCAATCTAACGCTTTTCTAGGACGAGTATTCAGTGACATGGCAACTTGATTTAAATAATGCTGATCTGCCTGATTTAAATCAATCCCTTTAGGTAAATATTGCCTAATTAAACCATTCATATTTTCGCATGTGCCTTTTTGCCAGGGTGAATGTGGGTCACAGAAATATACATCTATGCCTAAATCTTCTTCAAGTATTTTATGTTCTGCCATCTCGCGTCCACGGTCATAGGTCAACGTTTTACGCAGTTCTGCAGGTAAATATTTCAGAGCTTCAGTTAAAGCCTTGCGCACTGATTCTGCCTTTGCATCAGGTAATGTTGCCAAGATACAGAGCCGTGTATTTCGTTCAATAAGTGTTGCTATCGAACTTTTATTGTCTTTACCTTTAATTAAATCAGCTTCCCAATGACCCGGTATTTTTCTTTCTTGAACTTCGGCTGGGCGCTCATGAATAGTTTTAATATCCTGTAATATAGAATCTTTTTTAGGTTCACCGTTAGCTTTTCGCTTTTTATTTTCATGACGCAGACAGGATAATAAGTCTTTTTTCAACTCACCCTTTGGTAATGCTCGTATCGTTGAATAAATCGTTGTATGGCTTACATTCATTGTTTGATCCAAATCAGGAAATGTCTTTAAACGCTTTGCTATTTGCTGAGGAGACCATAAACAACGGATCGCTTCAACAATAAATTTCCAGAGGATTGAATCGATTTTGAGTTTTCTGTGACCACGTCTACGTCTAGCGAAGGTGTTATCAGAAGCATATCGAGCTTGATAAACGTCATTGATGCTATTTCTTTTAAGCTCACGATAGATCGTACTAGGATGTCTTTTAATGAGTTCAGCAAATTTTCTGGCTGAAAAGCCTTCTTTTCTTGACTCAAGCATTAATGCAGTACGATCTTCAAAGTTAAGATGATGGTATGACAATTTTATATACTCCATAAACCCTTTAAATTAATTAGGTGGTTTATGTCGCACTTCAAGTTTTACTCTGCCCTTATATCGAAGCAGATGTAATATTTAGCGATGATTCTAACTATGCTGCAAAATCAGGTTTATCAGAACTAAAAACTGGTATCAAAACCCGATATGAGATTACTAAGCGAATTAAACCTTTCATTGATGTTGCTTACCAATATGAAAAAGGACAGAAAGCCACTTCTATGCAAGAGGCAACAGAGTCTGAAAAGGGATGGAAATATGGTGCAGGCATCGAATTAGTTTTTTAAAATAGTATGATTTGGATTCATGAATGGTAGCTTCGGCTACTATTCATGAATTATTACTATTTATTTTCGAATCTGTAAAACTAAAAAAGCTTAATTTTTGGTCTATTTTTATGCAGTGGTTAAAAACATGCTTATCGCTGTTTTTATCGTTTGCTATTCTTTTAGTAGGATCGGCTGCTACTACTTCGTCTGTACATCATCGGTGTTTAATGCCATCTGAATAGATGCATGTGGCATAGCCGTCTTCATCGATTTGAATCCTAAAGTGGCCCTAATGATCCGCTTTAGCTTGCCATGATTACATTCGATCACGTTATTTTTATACTTAACCTGCCTGTGCTCAAGATCTGGTGGACATTTTCTTTCCCATTTTAACCGTGACAAAGCACCTCCATATGTGTGCTTTATCTGTATCTATCACTTGTGGGGCCTTCCTTTGCCAGAAGATGCGGATACTGAGCATCCAAAAGTAAAAGAACTGCATGAGCTTCTTGCATGGTCTGAAGGTATGGTCTGGTGTTCACCTGAACGTCATGGTTCTATGAGTTCCATTTTTAAATCACAAATAGACTGGATTCCACTTGCAGGAGGAGCAATCCGTGCTACCCAAGGTAAAACCCTTGCCTTGATGCAAGTCAGTGGTGGATCACAGTCATTTAACAGCCTGAACCAGATGCGTATTTTGGGGCGGTGGATGCGGATGATCACCATTCCAAATCAGTCTTCAATTCCGAAAGCTTTCTTGGAATTTGAAGAAGATGGACGAATGAAGCCTTCAGCTTTCTATGACCGGATTGTGGATGTCATGGAAGAGTTATTTAAGTTCACTCTACTGACTCGTGGTCAAAGCAAATACCTGACTGATCGTTATTCTGAACGCAAGGAATCGGCTGAAGAGTTGTCCAAGCGTGTAAATCAGCGCAGTTTATAAATGCTGGATGGTATTAAATACTGCGCCTCATTGCCAGGTCAGTAACACTTTTATGCTGTACCGATGAAGTGCTGTTAAAGGTACAATGAATATTGTAAAAACCCAGTCTTCATGATTGGGTTTTTACATTAAAGAAGTCAGAGATAAATAAGGAAAAGGTGAAGGCTTTGAACCAGAAACGGCACTGTTGCAAATAGGCTGACATGATAAGCTAAATATCTTATTTATTTCGAGATACAGCAGATGAATCCCTTCCACGGTCGGCACTTTCAAGGTGAAATCATTCTTTGGGCTGTTCGTTGGTATTGTAAATATGGCATCAGCTATCGTGAACTTCAGGAAATGCTCGCTGAACGTGGAGTGAATGTTGATCACACCACAATTTATCGCTGGGTTCAGCGTTATGCTCCAGAAATGGAAAAACGTTTACGTTGGTATTGGCGTAATCCTACAGATCGACATTTATGGCATCTGGATGAAACTTACGTAAAAGTGAATGGCAAATGGGCATATCTATACCGTGCAGTTGACCAACGTGGCCATACTCTTGATTTCTATCTTTCTGCTAGACGAAATACCCATTCAGCTTATTGTTTTCTTGGTAAAATTTTGAATCATGTCAAAAAATGGCAGATTCCACGAGTCATAAACACTGATAAGGCTCATACCTATGGCCGTGCTTTGTCGCGACTAAAACAGGAAGGAAAGTGTCCTGAAGACCTGGACCATCGACAGATTAAATACAAGAATAACGTGATTGAATGTGATCATGGCAAGCTCAAACGGATCATCAAGGCTACGTTGGGATTCAAGTCTATGAAAACGGCTTATGCCACAATTAAAGGAATTGAGGTTATGCGTGCTCTACGCAAAGGACAAGCTTCATTATTTTATAACGGTAATATTCTAGGAGAAGTTTGGCTAGTAAATAGAGTTTTCGGTCTCTAAGCTTTTTTGAAGGGAAAATCATCGACTCAGATCCCTATTTGCAACAGTGCCGTTGTTAGTGGTTTGACCCACTAACAACTAACACGTTGGCTATTCATTGAGTAAATCCTAAACTCAACTAATTCTTTTATTTATCAGACAACCATTTTTCGACATTCGACGGCACATTCACGGCAAGCATCAGCACATTGCTGGCAGTGTTGATGCTCATGTTGGCTACATTCATCTGCACAGTATTCACAAGCCTTGGCACAAAGCTCACAAATTTCTTTCATAAAAGGAGATTCATTTTGCTGCATACGAGCACAGAGCTGACAAATATCTGCACAATCTAGACAACGCTGAATACATTCTCGCATCATCTCCAGATTTTCTTCTTTTAGACAGGCATTTGCACAACTGGCACAGGTAAGGTAACAGCTCATACATGCCTTTGCGCAATCTGAAAATTGGATATCGTTCATCATACTTACCTAAAGTCACTTGATTTAGGAATAAGCTAATCAAAAAAAAAGATATACACTAGGACGATTAGGTAAGGGAAAGTAAAATAGTCATAGATTTTGTTAAATGGTTTTAGATGCTGGCTTTGAGTGATTTAGCTGCTCATGTATTCAGGCACTGTTGCAAATAGGCTGACATGATAAGCTAAATATCTTATTTATTTCGAGATACAGCAGATGAATCCCTTCCATGGTCGGCACTTTCAAGGTGAAATCATTCTTTGGGCTGTTCGTTGGTATTGTAAATATGGCATCAGCTATCGTGAACTTCAAGAAATGCTCACTGAACGGGGTGTGAATGTTGACCACACCACAATTTATCGTTGGGTTCAGCGTTATGCTCCAGAAATGGAAAAACGCTTACGCTGGTATTGGCGTAATCCTACAGATTTACATTCATGGCATATGGATGAGACTTATATCAAAGTGAAGGGGCGATGGACTTACCTGTATCGTGCAGTTGATCAACGTGGTCATACGATTGACTTTTACCTTTCCGCTAGACGGAACAGTAAATCAGCCTATTGTTTTTTAGGAAAAATCTTCAATACGGTGAAAAAATGGAAAATTCCACGGGTCATCAATACAGATAAAGCAGCGACCTATGGCCATGCTTTATCACGGTTAAAGCGAGAAGGAAAATGTCCAGTAGATATTGAGCACAGGCAGATTAAGTATAAAAATAATGTCATTGAATGTGATCATGGTAAGTTAAAGCGGATCATCAGGGCCACATTAGGATTCAAATCTATGAAGACGGCTTATGCCACAATCAAAGGTATTGAAGTCATGCGTGCACTACGTAAAGGACAAGCATCGTCATTTTATTATGGTCAGCCTCAAGGTGAAGTGTGTCTAATCAACAGGGTTTTCGGTCTCTAAGCACTTTTAAAAAGGAACTTCATCGACTCAAATCTCTATTTGCAACAGTGCCCCCTTAGCAATGGCAGCTATAGTTCAGTTCATTGGGAATAGAAATGAACAAGCAGAAAAAGTGGCTGAAAGCCTAAACTTATTTCCTGTACCTGCCACAGCCCTAGTTTTGTTTATCGTCCTAGCATCAGTTATGCCTCAAATTGGGCTTGCAAAAAGTGCAGCTCTTCAAGCTTTACCAATTTATATTTCTTTTGCCATTATTGCTCCATTCGTGGGTTGGATAATTGCTCGTATTTTTCGATTAGAATCTGGCTCTGCTAGTGCTGTGTCCTTTTCAGCATCATATAGAAATTCATTTGTTATTCTTCCATTAGCTTTTGCAATTCCGGGAAGTATGCCCATAATTCCTGCTGTAATCTTGACTCAGACTATCGTTGAACTATGCTTTTTACCAATCTATATTCGTCTGATACCTCGACTATTCAAAACCTAGAGATTTAAACATTTAAGTAGTTGTTATAGTTAGATAAAAGTATTCAGAAGCCCACGCTTACATCGAGTAATTTAATAAAGGGGGGGGGAGCTAGCTCCCCCCCTCTTTTATTCATTTGCTAATTAAAACTTACTCGCAACTTGATATGTGATGAATGAAAAGATGTAGGCTAATGCAAACAAATAAGTTGCCATAATGATGGGCTGTTTCCAGCTGCCAGTTTCTCGTCTAATTGTTGCTAACGTAGCAAGACAATGGGGAGCAAAAATAAACCATACCAATAATGATAAACCTGTGGCTAACCCCCATCCATCCGGGCCTGAAATTTGACTTAACAGACTTTGAGTTACTGTATCTTCATCACCTGACATCGCATAAATCACCCCAAGAGCAGCAATTACAACTTCCCTTGCTGCCATAGCAGGAATGAGTGCAATACATATTTCCCATGTAAACCCAATAGGCGCAAATATAGGATGAATTAAATGTCCTAACTGACCAGCTAAACTATAGTTAATGGCCGGCATGCTTGCATTATCTGGTGGTTGAGGGAACGTGACTAGCACCCATAACAAGATAGACAGTGCGACGATAATGCCACCAACTCGTTTTAAGAAAATAGTTGCCCTATCATATAAGCCTAATGCAATATTTCTAATATCTGGAATTCGGTATGTGGGAAGTTCAAAAATAAAAATACTTTCAGTTTTATCTTTTCGAACCAACTTCAGAAAGACTGAAACTAATAACGCTGAGACTATTCCCGACATATAAAGACCAAAAAGGACTAATCCTTGCAGACTTAACCAGCCGTAGATTAATTGGTTCGGAATAAATGCCGCGATCAATAAAGTATATACTGGCAATCTTGCTGAACAGGTCATCAAGGGTGCAATCATAATTGTTGCTAATCGGTCCCGTTCAGAGCTGATACTTCTGGTTGCCATAATTCCGGGAATCGCACAAGCAAAACTGGATAGCAGAGGAATAAATGAACGGCCGCTAAGCCCGGCTTTAGACATTAATTTATCTAAAAGAAATGCTGCTCGGGGTAAATAGCCTGACTCTTCAAGCATTAAAATGAAGAAGAATAAAATCAAAATCTGAGGCATATATGCAAGCACGCTACCTGCACCAGCAATTACCCCATCCACAACCAAGCTTTTTAATAGAGGATGTTGGATTAGTGGTCCAATAAAATCACTGAGCCATGCGACAAAATTTTCAATGAATTCAATAAAAGGCGTTGCCCATATAAATACCGCCTGGAACATCACAAACATGGTTAAAGTTAAGATTACTAAACCCAATACAGGATGTAGAAAAATTTTATCTAGAAATGCGGTTCTTTTATCACCACTGTCATTATTTAAAATAACTTGTTTGGTGATTTGTTTGACCTGTTCAAAATGACTTAATTCAGAATGATAAGGAGTAATAAAAAGATTTTTTTGATCTAATTGATTAATTAAATCTTGAATTCCTTTTGTTTTAACTGCGACAGCTTCAACTACAGGGATACCTAACAGTTGAGACAGTTTATCCTTATCAATGGAAATACCACGCTTTTTGACCTCATCCATCATATTTAATACAAGAATCATAGGGCGATTTAGAGCACGAACTTCGAGAACCAAGCTCAAATGTAAGCTTAAATTTGTGGCATCTACAACGCATATAAAAATATCGGGTAGAATTTCACCTTTTAGCTCGCCCAAACAAACTGCCCTGGTGACTTCTTCATCTAAACTACTAGGTTTTAAACTGTAAGTTCCGGGTAAGTCCAATACTCGTATTGCATCACCAGAAGGTAATTTAAAAGAACCTTCTTTTCTTTCTACGGTAACCCCAGCATAGTTGGCAACTTTTTGTCGCGTACCAGTAAGCGTATTAAATAAAGAGGTTTTTCCGCAATTTGGATTACCGACTAATGCAATGTTCTTAATCTTCATTGGATACTAACTCTACAAAAATTCTTTCAGCTTCATTCTTTCTTAATGCGAATCTTGAAGTTTCAATTTGAACTAAAACAGGATCTCCGCCAAAAACACCTTTAGTGAGTACTTGTAGAGTTTCACCCTCTCTAAAACCTAATAGTTGGAGCCGTTCCAATACGGGATCAGTGGTATGACTGTATTGATTACCTTTTTTGAGATCTCTAATTTTGACGATCTGATTTTGTTTAACTTGAAATAGATTCATTTTCGATACTCTTACTTCAAAGCCAAAATCTTTCGAGCACCATTAAGCACGAATAAAGAAACCAGGATGCCAATGATTAAGTCTGGGTAAGCTGATCCCGTCCACGCCACGAGTACACCGGCAAATATAACGCCCATATTTACGACAACGTCATTCGCCGAGAAAATCCAACTGGCTTTCATATGTGCGCCATCTTCTCGATGACCAGAAATAAGATATAAGCATGTCACGTTAGCTATAAGTGCGAGCAGGCCAATAACAATCATGAGCGTTGATTCTGGCTCGCTTCCAAACATGAATCGTCTAATGACATCAATAATCACGATGACAGCAAGTAATAACTGAATCCAACCTGCGAAATGGGCTGCTTTCACTTGATATTTCGCAGCTTTTCCGACGGCATATAGCGCAATACCATAAACGGCTGCATCGGCAAACATATCTAGAGAATCAGCAATCAATCCTGTAGACGCAGCAATAATTCCGCTGATGAATTCTATAAAGAAAAGTAGAGCATTAATGCCTAATAACAGTTTAAGTACTTTAGCTTGTCTCACAGGATCAGGTTCATTAGGTATATCGCCTGAAGAAAGCTGTGTTTCATCAAGTTTCGCCCCAAAACCCAGTCCTTCAAGTTTGGCCGTAATTTGCTGAATCCCTTCATTATGGAAGACTTTCAGTTTTCGATTGGGAAGATCAAAAGTAAGACCTTTAACTGCTTCAATATCTGCAAGAGCCATACGGACCATTTGCTCTTCAGCAGAGCAATCCATTTTAGGAATGGTATAGGTACTTGTTTGCTTAGCCTGTTGATTGCTTATATAAGTTTCAGTCTTCACAAGCTTTGCACCAAAACCCAAAGCTTCAAGTTTGGTAGTTATATTTTCATCTTTTTGATTATGTAGAACCTTTAAAGACCGGTTAGGTAAATCAAAGATGAGTTTTTGAACACCATCAATTGAAGATAGCGCCATACGAACCATCTGTTCTTCCGCAGAACAATCCATTTTGGGAACTAAGTATTCACTCATGTAGTGCGAATCTTTTAAAACGTTTTCAGTGCTTAAATTTTCTTTGGGATCAGAACCACAACAGGATTGAGCGGTATCTTCACAACTGTTTGAAGTGTTACAGCAAGGAGATGAAGATTTTTCTTCTTCCTCTTCACCACAACAGCTAGGCGTATTATCACAATTCTTTGAATTGCTTGCTTCTGCAATTGATGGATGATTTTCTTGTTGAGATTTCTTATCTTCGCATGGTGTTTCTTTACTACATCCACAGCCACTCATAGTTATACCCATTAAAAAAATTTATAAACTTTGAATATTAGAATCCCTATAGTTACTATAGAGTCAAGATTTTTTGGAAATACCAACTCAATGCATTTAAAAATTGGTGAACTCTCTAAAAAAACCTCATGTTCAGTATTAACAATTAGGTTTTATGAAAAGGAAGGTTTAATTCCGGAACCCGAAAGAACGGAAGGAAATTACCGCCTTTACGATATAGGCTATGTTGAGCGAATTAAGTTTATTTTGAATTGCCGAACTTTAAATATGAGTTTGAATGAAATTCGTCAATTACTTACCTATAAAGACAAACCTGAGAAAAATTGTTCAGATGTGAATGAATTAATTGACTTACATGTCAGTGCTATCAGAGAAAATATAATCAAGCAACAAAAGCTTATTGAACAATTATCTGATTTAAGAGGTACTTGTGATGGTTTATGTACAATTGACCAATGTGGAGTTCTAAAAAATCTAGCTTGATTATCTAGACCTATGCTTTTTTCAAAAACTCTGTATATCTTTACTTAAGGCTGAAAAAAGATTAAGGTGACTTAAATTTTGTGATCAGATCTTAGATAGCTTTGGTTAGCTTCCGATTGGTGTTTTAAATACAGATTTGTGTATGAAGAGAAAAACATTTCTAATCCAGATATTGGTACTCTTATTCACATTCCAGAATATTTGGAGTGTGGCAGAGGCTGCTTGTCTGCATGAAATGCCAAACATACCCAATTCAATACTCTCTAATCCAATCGATTTAGACGAAAAGAGTGATAGTCCTCGTCAAGCACTTTATTCCCTAGAAAACTATAAAGAAATTTATGACTATTGTCAGAAGGTTTGTTTTAACGAAAAGTGCAGTCATTTCTCAAATACAATCGTGATTCAGATTGACCCACCCGATGATCTGAAGCTTAAAGCTAATTTTGAGACCGGCATTACCCCAACTTATTTGGGAATAACTTTTTATAAACCCCCTTATCTGGATCAATTAACCCCGCCTCCCGATTTGCCCCTACTATTGGTGGGGTAGTCTTATAAAAGCCCACCACTCCTAATTTCATTATGCGTGGGGCATTTTCATGTCAAAAAACAAATTACATCAGGATACCTCCATCCTGAATTTATCCTGGTCAGCCTTAGGTAGCGGTATCTTGCTATCTGCAATGATCAGCTTCAGTACTTCCGTAGTCGCCAGTACTCAAGATTTAACGCTGCAGCAAGCTATTGAGCAGGTTAACCAATATCAAGCGTCCCAAAATTTCTGGGAAACGCAAAACAGCATTAATGCCACGAATCTTCAGCAAAGTAAGCTGTTTAAAAATCCTGAACTGTCAGTTGAACAAACGGGATTTGGTTCAAATAATGAAAAAGAGCTTACCATTGGCATATCACAACCCTTGGATATTTTTGGTGAGCGAAGAGCAAACCAAAAATTAGCCAGTCTCTCTACAGATAAAACAGCGCTGAAACAGAAGATTTATCAAGCACAAATTGAGCTTGCAGTGAAATATGTATGGTCACAACTGGCCATTGCTGAACTTGAAAAAAACATTGTCAATGAACAACTTCGGGTGAGCCAAGAAAACCTTCAAGCAATCGAAAAGCGCTTTAATGCAGGCAGTATTGCCCAAGTAGATGTAAATCGCGCACGTTTAAGCCATGCTGAAAATATCCGTCTTTTTAGACAGGCAGACTTACAGGTACAAGTGGCCACCCAACAATTATCAAATTTATGGGGTACGTCTGATAAGTCATTGCAGGTAAACCTCTCTTCACAAAAGCTCTGGCCAAAATCGACTCATGAACAGGTTCAAGAATATTTAGCGGAAAACTACGTTGAGAAATATCGAGCTTTACTGGTATTAGAGTCTCAAGCAACGGTTGATCAACTAAGGGCAAAGGCACGTCCTAACCCCACTTTAAACCTAGGTGTCAACCGCACCCAATCCTTGGAAAACTCCACACAAAATCAATTAGTAGTCGGAGTCAGTGTACCGCTTAATATTTTCGATCGTCAGCAAAATGGCATAAAAATCGCGCAAGAAAAAATGAACTTATTAGAGCGTCAGAAAGAGTTTTATCTGAAGCAAAATGCGCTGCAAATAGGCACAATTTTAACCGAGTTGCAGGGTTTAGAGCTGCAATTCAAAGTCGTTGACGAGACTCAAATTCCTTTGGCGACTCAAGTTCAAAGTAAGACGCTACAAGGTTTCTTGGCAGGCAAGTTTGCTTTAACCGATGTTCAGCAAGCCACGCTTCAATTACAAGACATCCGTCTGCGTAAAGTCCAGTTGTTACGGGATGGCTGGCAAAAGGCCATTGAAGCAGAAAGTTTGAGCTTAGGCATTAGCCCAAGTGAAGTCATGTCGAAAGATGCTATTGCACAAATCAATCAAAACTTATGGCAAGACATACAGGCCATGCCTGTCATTGGTGGGGGAAATTAACATGTTCGATCTTAAAAACAGCTTAAAAAAACAGAGCGGAAAAATCTCTCAACCTCTACTGATTAGTTTGGTTATCGGCGCTACCGTACTCCTCAGTATTTTTTTGATCTTAACTGGTAAGAATAAATCGGAAACATCAGATGAACATGCAGAGGAAGAAAGCGGAGAAGAACATGGCGGTGAAACCGAAGAGCATGCAGAAGGTGTGAGCCTGACTGCCAAGCAACTGGTGGAACAGGGCATACAATTATCAGCGGTCGATCAAGGCCCGGTGGTTAAATTAAGTTCTTATCCTGCCAAACTGAATGTGAATACTGACCAGCAAGCGCACGTCTCACCGAGTTTTAGTGGTCATGTAGAAAATGTCTATGTAGAACTCGGTCAAAAAGTTCAGAAAGGACAGCCTTTGGCTGCGTTGCTTGTTCCTGATCTAGTTGATCAGCAGGCCAATCTTAAAATTGAACAAACCAACCTTGAACTGGCGAAACAAGACTATGATCGTGAGCGTCAGCTTTGGTCACAGGGCATTTCAGCAAAACAGGACTATCAACGTGCTTATAACAGCTATAAACGGGCACAAATTCAGGTTCAAGCGGCCCAATCACGTTTAAGTGCATTTGGTGCAGTGAATGCCAGTAACGGACGCTATATTTTGAAAGCTCCCATTTCTGGCGTGATCAGTAAAAAGGATTTGGTTCTCGGGGAAAATGTTCAGTTAGCCGATCAACTCTTTACGATAGACCGGTTAGATCAACTCTGGCTTGAGTTTATTGTTCCAAATTCTGAAATTATGGGCTTAGCCCCGAATCAAAAGATCGAATTTAAATCCTTGCAAACAGAAAAGGTTTATCAAGCTGTTATTCAGACTTTAAATACTGAAGCGGATATTCAAACAGGTCGTCTTCAGGTGCGAGCAAAAGTTGAATCGAATGCAACCGAATTACGTCCAAACTTGATGGTGAACGTACAGTTGCAACAACGGAGTGAAAGTACCGCATTACGGGTACTTAAGTCCGCAGTTCAGAATGTCGATGGAAAAGATGTGGTTTTTGTCGCCACTCAGCATGGACAAAAAGTTGAATTCAGTCCGCAACCTGTGAAATTAGGGCAATCATCTGGGGAGAGCCAATGGATTGAAGTGGTGAGTGGGCTTAGTCAGGGACAAAAATATGCCGCTCAAGGCAGTTTTTTACTGAAATCCGAGCTGGAAAAAGGAGAGGCTTCACATGAGCACTGAAACTCCTCAAATTCCAGACCACGAATCGGTAAAACCTGAAGGACTGTTTGATCGACTGATCCAGTTTTCTATCCATAACGCAATCTGGGTCATGCTGTTTATTGCGGCTTGGATTGCTATTGGTATTTATAGTTATCAAAAGTTACCGATTGATGCTGTACCAGATATTACCAATACTCAGGTGCAGATTAACACTTCAGCCAATGGTTTTACGGCTTTAGAAATGGAACAGCGGATTACATATCCAATCGAGAATGCCATGTCAGGCATGCCGAAAATGGAACAAACCCGTTCGATTTCACGCTACGGCTTATCGCAAGTGACCATCATTTTTGAAGATGGCACGGATATTTACTGGGCCAGACAGCTTATCAACCAGCGCTTGCAAGAAGCAATGGGAGAAATGCCTGAAGATGTGCAACCTAACATGTCGCCTATTTCGACAGGTTTAGGTGAAATCTATCAATGGGTGATTAAAGCCGAACCAAATGCTAAAAAGCCGGATGGAACCCCTTATTCGGCGATGGATTTACGTGAAATTCAGGATTGGATTGTAAGACCGCAATTACAGCGCGTAAAAGGCGTTGCTGAGATCAACAGTATCGGTGGCTTTAATAAAACCTATGTGGTTGCCCCTGATCTGAACCGATTGCAACAATTGCAAATTCCTTTGTCTGATTTACAAACTGCCTTAACAGAGAATAATGAAAACCGTGGTGCTGGCTATATTGAGAAAAATGGACAACAGCTAACGGTTCGTGTTCCCGGCACTTTAAACACGATTGAAGATATCCAGAACATCAGTATTGCCAATAAAAACGGCTATCCGATTCGGGTGGCAGATGTCGCCAATGTCTCAATTGGTCATGACTTAAGAACAGGGGCTGCAACCTATAATGGTGAAGAAACTGTATTGGGTATTGCCATGATGATGATGGGAGAAAATAGCCGTACCGTTGCTCAAGCCATTGATGAAAAGGTGCAATCGATCCAGCAATCGCTACCTAAAGGTGTGGTGATTGAGACTGTGTATGACCGTACGCATTTGGTTGATCGGGCGATCAAAACCGTTCAGAAAAATTTGATTGAGGGTGCAATCCTCGTCATTGTTATTTTATTTCTCTTTCTAGGTAATTTCCGTGCTGCGCTGATCACGGCTTGCGTTATTCCACTGTCAATGCTGTTTACCTTGACGGGAATGGCAGAGCAGAAGATTAGTGCAAATCTGATGAGTTTAGGGGCACTGGACTTCGGTATTATTATTGATGGTGCAGTGGTTATTGTAGAAAACTGTATCCGTCGGCTAGCAGAAGCTCAGAAGCTGAAAGGTGGTTTACTTAGCCGTTCTGAAAGATTTAAAGAAGTCTTCTTGGCTGCAAAACAGGCGCGTCGTCCTCTGATTTTTGGACAGTTAATTATTTTGGTGGTTTATCTACCTATCTTTACCCTGACGGGTGTAGAAGCCAAACTTTTCCATCCTATGGCAATGACGGTTGTACTGGCTTTAATTGGGGCCATGATTTTATCTGTCACTTTTGTGCCAGCCGCAGTTGCCCTATTTGTCACTGGAGAAGTCAAGGAAACCGAAAGTCGCTGGATGCATTGGCTTAAAACCAAATATGAACTGCTTTTAGATAAAGCCTATGAGCTTCGTTTATTTGTGACTATTGTGGCTGCCTGTATTTTAGTGCTTACGGGCGTGCTAGCCACTCAAACAGGTAGCGAGTTTGCACCTCAACTGGGTGAAGGTGATTTTGCTGTTCAGCAAATGCGTTCCCCAAGTACAGGGTTAGAACAGTCACTGAGAATGCAGGAAAATACTGAAAAGTTACTGTTGAAAGAATTTCCTGAAATTAAAGCGATCTTTGCTCGTACCGGTACAGCAGAAGTGGCCACAGATGTTATGCCACCCAACATTTCAGATGGCGTGGTACTGTTAAAACCTCATGATGAATGGCCTGATCCAAAACAAACGATTGATGAGCTTCGCCAAAGAATGATTACTTTCTTAGCGACATTGCCGGGAAATAACAGTGAGTTCTCGCAACCCATTGAACTGCGCTTTAACGAGTTAATTTCAGGGGTGCGAAGTGATGTGGGTGTCAAATTATTTGGTGATGACATGGAGATTCTAAATCGCGAAGCGAATAAAATTTCTCAAAAAATTAACTCAATTTCAGGCGCGACAGCCGTTAATGTAGAACAGACCAGTGGCTTACCCTTGTTGAATGTAGAGGTGGATAAGTCCAGAGCTGCACAATATGGCTTGTCGGTAAGAGCAATTCAGGATCTGGTAGCTACAAGTGTCGGTGGCCAGAATGTTGGAACAATTTTACAGGGAGACAAGCGTTTTGATTTTGTCATCCGTCTAGATGAATCCCAGCGTAGTCCTGAACAGTTAGCGCTACTTCCTATTCAATTGCCGAATGGTGGTTTAGTCCAACTGCAAGATGTGGCACGCGTTGAAAATATCCTGGGTATTAATCAGGTCAGCCGTGAAAATGGTAAACGTCGAGTGGTTATTACTGCAAATGTAGAAGGACGTGATTTAGGCTCATTCGTAACAGAGCTTCAGAGCACGTTATCCAAACAGGAATTACCAAGCGGTTATTGGATAGATTATGGCGGTCAATTTCAAAATCTGATGTCTGCAAAAGCGCGTATGCAATTGGTGGTTCCGCTCGCATTGTTGACGATCTTTATTTTATTGATGGCTGTATTCCATAATATCAAAGAAAGCTTACTGGTCTTTAGTGGTGTACCGTTTGCCTTATGTGGAGGCTTAATCGCGTTGTGGTTGCGTGACATTCCATTATCCATGTCAGCAGGGGTTGGCTTCATTGCACTATCGGGGGTGGCTGTACTGAATGGCTTAGTCATGCTCACCTTTATCAAAGAGTTGCGACAACAATATGACCTTTATTATGCAACGTGGCAGGGTGCAATTTTGCGTCTTAGACCTGTGCTGATGACCGCTTGTGTGGCGTCCCTTGGGTTTGTCCCGATGGCTTTGGCAACCGGAACTGGGGCAGAAGTACAGAGACCTTTAGCAACAGTGGTTATTGGAGGAATTATCTCCTCTACCCTGCTTACATTGGTTTTATTGCCCGTACTGTACCGCTGGATGAATGAAAAGAAAGTTTCTTAATCCAATAGATTAGTCGATTTACAGCAGAGATATTGGCTGTTATCCAATATCTCTGCTCATCATAAATAGAATAAGGAAAATATTTTATGTCAGAACATCATGATCATAGCCATGCGGTTGTTACTGAAGAAAATAGTAAGAAGTTAATGGTTGCCTTAGGTTTAACGACTACTTTTTTAATAGTAGAAGTTGTCGCTGCTTTTATTACCCAAAGTTTGGCTTTGTTATCTGATGCAGCTCATATGTTTACTGATGTAGCCGCTTTAGCTATTGCTCTTGCCGCTATCAAAATTGGTAAAAAAGCCGCAGATGATAAAAGAACTTTTGGCTATCAGCGATTTGAAATTTTAGCGGCTCTGTTTAATGCGGTGATGCTTTTTGTGGTAGCAATATATATTGTATATGAAGCTTATCAACGTTTTACGAACCCTGCTGAAATTCAAAGTGTTGAAATGATGATTGTCGCGGTCATTGGTTTGGTCGTAAATTTGATTTCAATGAAAATCCTTTCTGCTAGTGCTGAAGGAAGTCTAAATATAAAAGGTGCATATTTAGAAGTTCTTAGTGATGCTCTAGGATCGATAGGCGTGATTATCGGAGGAATAGTTATTTATTTTACCCAGTGGATGTGGGTTGATACCGTAATCGCTGTGTTAATTGGCTTCTGGGTCTTACCTCGAACTTGGATTTTATTAAAACAAAGTATTAATATTCTGCTTGAAGGAGTTCCTGATGAGATTGATATTGAGTCGTTAAGAAATGATTTATTGAAGCTAGAGGGCGTTGAAGGGATTCATCAGTTGAAAGTCTGGGCTATATCCTCAAAAAATATTCATTTAACTGCTCATTTGGTTGCTCCGAATAGCAATACAGATCAACTCTATCAAAAGGCCTTAGAAGTTCTAAAACATAATCATAATATTACTGAAATTACGTTACAAATAGAAAGTAAGGAATGTAATACATTGGAACAGCATAAACATTAAAGTGCTGCTCTTTCTACATAATGGACAGATGACTAGGCTGATAAACCTTACCATTTTCCTGTATTACACTTCTATTTATCACACGCACTTTAAACGGCACTGTTGCAAATAACCACGAATGGTAAGCTGAAGACTGTTTTAGCTAAAGGTGCAGCATATGAATCCTTTCCATGGTCGGCATTTTCAGGGCGAAATCATTCTTTGGGCTGTGCGCTGGTATTGTAAATATGGCATTAGCTATCGTGAACTGCAGGAAATGCTGGCCGAACGGGGTGTGAATGTTGATCACACGACTATTTACCGTTGGGTTCAACGTTATGCTCCTGAAATAGAAAAACGTTTACGCTGGTATTGGCGTAATCCTACAGATCTGAGCTCGTGGCATATTGATGAAACCTATGTAAAAGTGAATGGACGATGGTCTTATCTGTATCGTGCAGTCGATCAACGTGGCGATACCATTGATTTTTATCTTTCTTCTAGACGTAATACCAAATCAGCATATTGTTTTCTTGGAAAAATTTTAAATAATGTGAAGAAGTGGCAAATTCCACAAGTGATCAACACGGATAAAGCACCCACATATGGACGTGCTTTATCACGGTTAAAACGGGAAGGTAAATGTCCACCAGACCTTGAGCACAGGCAGATTAAGTATAAAAATAACGTGATTGAATGTGATCATGGCAAGCTAAAGCGGATCATCAGGGCCACATTAGGATTCAAATCTATGAAGACGGCTTATGCCACAATTAAAGGTATTGAAGTCATGCGTGCACTACGTAAAGGACAAGCATCGTCATTTTATTATGGTCAGCCTCAGGGTGAAGTGTGTCTAATCAACAGGGTTTTCGGTCTCTAAGTACTTTTTAAAGGGAACATCATCGACTCAAATCTCTATTTGCAACAGTGCCATAAAAATTAGGCTGATCTATAGAATAGAAGGTATCTAGGGGATCTAGCGAGCTTTGCAAAGAATGAAGACATGAGATCTCTGTCTGGCAGGATAAGCTAGAACATTCCTGACACTTTTTGTGATCTATATTCTGATTAATAGCTAAATGATTATGGCAATCGGTATTCGTCTGTACTTCGTGATTAATACCATGTTGAGTGACTTGCTGTGCTTGATCTAAACAATGATCTTGGCTCATTTCAGTTTGCATATTGATATGCATTATCTTTACTGATGCAACAGACACACTACTCCATCCTATGGCAAAAACCATAAGAAAACAAAACCAAAGTTTTTTGGAGAGATGAGTCAACACGAATGCTATCTAGGAATAGAATTTAATCCAAAATATCTTAACGGAATTTCAACTATTTACAACTCAATATAATTTAGTAGTTTCTCTAAAATTAACATAATACACCTTATACGAAATTATTTTAATTTTTCATTTAAAATCAATCATATAATTACACAACAAAAAGCCCGATCACACTAGATTGGGCTTTTTACGTGAACAGTCATGTTCCATGCCTGTATGGATAGTCACTACATTTCCAGGCGTTCAAGTTTCTTAATGATTTCAGCTTTCGCTTTATCCAATAACTCTGGATTCGTTTTAGATGATAGTAATTCTTTAGGCTTATTCCCGAGAAAATACGCTATTCGCTCCGCATTGGCTCCCGAAGGATGGGGTAAACCACTTAAAACCTGATTACTATTGAGGATACCGTCCTGAATCAGCATTTCAAATACCTGACATACTTTCGGCCGGCTTTGTTGCATAAAGGTTTGAAAGGCTGATTTCCCTTAAGCTACTCAAATTTAAGAGACAACTTGGGTATGAGGGCGACCTAATTCTGTGAATTTATTCAAAACTGCCATGCGTGCATGGATCTCATTCACCTGACTTGGAAAACTCCGCGCTGTTAATTTATCGCCTAATAATTTGATGCAATGCATCTTGGTTTCAACCAAACTTCGACGGTGATAACCAGACCACTTTTTCCAAAGCGATCTGCCTAGCCGTTTGACTGTCTTTAATAATTCATTCCGCTCTATAGACCTCGCTTGCTGATCCTTCCAAGGCTTTGCATTCTTTCTAGGTGGAATGATCGCATGTGCATCTCGATCTAAAATGACTTGTCGGCAGTGCTTTGTGTCATAAGCACCATCTGTATAAACAGAATCAATTGGTTCATCCAAGGGAATTTGAGCAAGTAAATCTTCGAGTACTTGAGAATCACTGACATTATTTATGGTGAGTTGTACTGCACGTATTTGCAGGGTTTTAGCATCCATAGCAATGTGAAGCTTACGCCATTGGCGACGATATTCAGCCCCATGTTTCTTGCGTTTCCATTCACCTTCACCAAGAAACTTCAAACCAGTAGAGTCTACGAGTAGATGCAGTCCATCACTACTTTTTTGATAGCTAATCGCAATATCAATATGCTTTTGTCTACGACAAAGGGTGGAATAATCCGGAGCTGTCCAATCTAATCCGGAGAGTTTAATCAGACTTTGAACAAAACCTGTGACCATACGTAAAGAGAGTCGGAATAGTAATTTGATCATTGAGCAGCATTGAATCGCTGTATCGGAGTAGGTTTGATTTCGACCTTGCTTGCCTTGTGATTGTGCATACCACTGAGTCTTTGGATCAAACCAAATGGAAATATTACCTCGGTTAATTAAGGCTCGGTTATAGGATGACCAATTGGTTGTACGGTAGATTTTAGAGGCAGGCTTATTCATTTTGAAATTATATTGCTGAATAAGCTTTTGATGCTAGGTTTGTGCAACACAGCCCTTCTCAATTAAGACCTAGTCATAAGTTCATAACTTATGTAACTTTATAATTTCATCTTCCTGGCTAATTAACCTGTAATTTTCAGTGCTATATGGTTATTAGGATGACCAATTGGTTGTAGTTGGTAGATTTTAAGGCAGGCTTCATTCTTTTTGAAATTATATTTCTTGAATAAGTAATTTTGATGCTAGGTTTGGACAAATCCCTGACAGCACAGCCCTCTCCTCAGGATTACATAACCTAGTTTGTAAGTTCATAACTTATGTAACTTTATAATTTCATCTTCCTGGCTAATTAATCCAGATCAGTTCTTCGTACTAGTGGAACCTGTAATTTTCAGTGCTGCACTTCCATATATGGACAAATCCCTGACAAGCATTACCGGGAGAGGTTTCGATCGCATCACTCTCCTCAGGATTACATAAGATTGTAAGTTGCATAACTTATGTAACTTTATAATTTCATCTTCCTGGCTAATTAATCCAGATCAGTTCTTCGTACTAGTGGAACCTGTAATTTTCAGTGCTGCACTTCCATATATGGACAAATCCCTGACAAGCATTACCGGGAGAGGTTTCCATCGCATCACTCTCCTCAGGATTACATAAGATTGTAAGTTTGTAAGTTACATAACTTATGTAACTTTATAATTTCATCTTCCTGGCTAATTAATCCAGATCAGTTCTTCGTACTAGTGGAACCTGTAATTTTCAACTTCCATATATGGACAAATCCCTGACAAGCATTATAAGGTTTTCACTCTCCTCAGGATTCCTGGCATAACTTATGTAACTTTTATTTCATCTTCCTGGCTAATTAATCCAGATCAGTTCTTCGTACTAGTGGAACCTGTAATTTTCAGTGCTGCACTTCCATATATGGACAAATCCCTGACAAGCATTACCGGGAGAGGTTTCCATCGCATCACTCTCCTCAGGATTACATAAGATTGTAAGTTGTGTAAGTTACATAACTTATGTAACTTTATAATTTCATCTTCCTGGCTAATTAATCCAGATCAGTTCTTCGTACTAGTGGAACCTGTAATTTTCAGTGCTGCGCTTCCATATATGGACAAATCCCTGACAAGCATTACCGGGAGAGGTTTCGATCGCATCACTCTCCTCAGGATTACATAAGATTGTAAGTTGTGTAAGTTACATAACTTATGTAACTTTATAATTTCATCTTCCTGGCTAATTAATCCAGATCAGTTCTTCGTACTAGTGGAACCTGTAATTTTCAGTGCTGCGCTTCCATATATGGACAAATCCCTGACAAGCATTACCGGGAGAGGTTCAGATCAGTTCTTCGTACTAGTGGAACCTGTAATTTTCAGTGCTGCACTTCCATATATGGACAAATCCCTGACAAGCATTACCGGGAGAGGTTTCCATCGCATCACTCTCCTCAGGATTACATAAGATTGTAAGTTGTGTAAGTTACATAACTTATGTAACTTTATAATTTCATCTTCCTGGCTAATTAATCCAGATCAGTTCTTCGTACTAGTGGAACCTGTAATTTTCAGTGCTGCACTTCCATATATGGGACAACATTACCGGGGAAATCACTCTCCTCAGGATTACATAAGATTGTAAGTTGACTTATGTAACTTTATAATTTCATCTTCCTGGCTAATTAATCCAGATCAGTTCTTCGTACTAGTGGAACCTGTAATTTTCAGTGCTGCATCCATATATGGACAAATCATTACCGGGAGAGGTTTCCATCGCATCACTCTCCTCAGGATTACATAAGATTGTAAGTTGTGTAAGTTACATAACTTATGTAACTTTATAATTTCATCTTCCTGGCTAATTAATCCAGATCAGTTCTTCGTACTAGTGGAACCTGTAATTTTCAGTGCTGCACTTCCATATATGGACAAATCCCTGACAAGCATTACCGGGAGAGGTTTCCATCGCATCACTCTCCTCAGGATTACATAAGATTGTAAGTTGTGTAAGTTACATAACTTATGTAACTTTATAATTTCATCTTCCTGGCTAATTAATCCAGATCAGTTCTTCGTACTAGTGGAACCTGTAATTTTCAGTGCTGCACTTCCATATATGGACAAATCCCTGACAAGCATTACCGGGAGAGGTTTCCATCGCATCACTCTCCTCAGGATTACATAAGATTGTAAGTTGTGTAAGTTACATAACTTATCTTTATAATTTCATCTTCCTGGCTAATTAATCCAGATCAGTTCTTCGTAAGTGGAACCTGTAATTTTCAGTGGCTGCAGATCAGTTCTTCGTACTAGTGGAACCTGTAATTTTCAGTGCTGCGCTTCCATATATGGACAAATCCCTGACAAGCATTACCGGGAGAGGTTTCGATCGCATCACTCTACTCAGGATTACATAAGATCGAAAGTTGTGTAAGTTGCATAAGTTATGTAACTTTATAATTTCATCTTTCTGGCAAATTAATCCAGATCAGTTCTTCGTACTAGTGGAACATATAATTTTCAGTTTATAAAACTAGGGCGTGTCCTCATTTGGCTTTACACCAAATAAACATGCAAGCAATGTAAATCATAGACTGGTAATTTCGTGCAAGCTTATCAAATCGGGTTGCAATCGCTCGGAAATGCTTCAATCTCGCAAACACATTTTCAACTAAATGTCTTAATTTATATAGATATTTATCAAACACCTTATTCGATCTCTTACTGTTTGATCTCAATGGAATAATGGGAATCATATCCTTGTTCTGGGCATATATTCTAATGTGCTCAGCATCATACCCCTTATCAGCAATGAGATAAGTTGCCTCGCCTACAGTATCAATCAGTTGTTTTGCAACTTGACTGTCGTGGACGCCACCCCCAGTGATTTTAAAATCAATCGGTAATCCATTCGCGTCGGTTGCAAGATGTATTTTTGTTGTTCGTCCACCACGTGATTGTCCAATTGCTCTTTCGAAACCATTCCGAGCTCCACTTGCATGTTGATGCACGCGTATGTAGCTTCCGTCAATGAATACCCATTCTTGATCCAAGACGCCTCGTAATCTAAAAAAAATTTATTCCACAATCCCTTGCTTGCCCAACGATTAAAACGATTATAAGCAGTTTGCCAAGGACAAAATTCTTGAGGAATATCACGCCATGTGGCGCCTGTACGCAGTTTCCATAAGATCACTTCCATGATATTTCTACTATTCTTTGAACGGTAGCAACCATGTAATCGCATAGTATCTTGAATTTGCTGCCAGATATCATCGGTAAGAAGAGTACGTGCCATTGAAAATATAGAAATAAAAATAACTCAAAGGAGGATTTTAAGTATTTAAAACCAATTCTTCAAATGAGGACACGCCCTAGGGTTACCAGGGCAGACTAAATTTTTCCTATAGGTTTGTAGTGTTCAAAATAAAAATTTCTATTATTCAGGTTATGATAACTTTTCTGATTTATATTTTTCTTTATAGCCCACTTTTAACAAATCAGAATAATACTTTTTTACCTTTTCAGGGTCGAGGAGTTCAAGTGAAATCCTTTCTTTAAACGCTTCGATCTCTTCGCCTACATTGGCATATTTCCCCCCGAATTCGGGATATTTGATAAGGTCACACAATTTTTGAGCGAAAAATATAGATTGTTTTGGTGTCAGCTGATATGCAGGTTCCAGTACCTTATCACTAACAATTAAGGAAGCTTTTTGATTAAAAGAAAATTCGATATGTGTAATTGTTCTCCCTTCTTTTTTCTGCTCATAACTTACGTCGATATCAGTAAGTTTATTAATTTGATCTATGGCAACCGTCAATACACGCTTTTTGAAATCTCCCATGGTTTTATATTCATTTTCAAGTAGACCTAACTTATCACGCAATTCAACCATACTAATATATAGCTTGCCTTTGCTACGCCATCTAATCAAAAGTTCATACAGCCGTATAGCGTATACACTAGATAATTGAGAAATTTGCTTTAATTCATAACGAGTAAACTTTTCTTCAAGTTTTACAAAAAGCTGTAAAATATCAGGAGCAAAAATTAGTTGAGCACATGCAGCTTCTTTAACATAGCCAACTTTTGATACCCAACGGCTTTTGTAGACCGCTGGCTTACCTGTAACAGGATCTATGGCCTTATAGGTGAGTCTACGTTCAAATAAGTTATCACACGCTCCCTGAAGAGCCTCATAGGCCGCTTGACGACCCAAATTAAAGTGCTTCATGTATTCAGACGCATGTATTGTTAGCAATGTATCCGATGTAAGCTCTTTTTCAATTTCCCTAGCTGCAATAATTGCAACTAAAATTAAGCGTTGTTCAGACAGAGTCAATGCATAAGATGCTTCAATCAAGTTATTGTCTTTATAAATTAGATTTGCCATATTGTGATTAAAGAAATAAATTCCATTAATAGACATTAACACTTAATGTCCATTAATGGAAGATCTATTTATGCCAGGAAAACGTCCATTAAATAAAGGAAAACGTCCATTTAAATAAAGGAAAACGTCCACTTATTGTCAGGAAAACGTCCATTTAAATAAAGGAAAGTGTCCACTTATTGTCAGGAAAACGTCCATATAAAACCTCTGAAAACTAGACTTCATAAGGCATTCAGAGGTTCTATAAATATAAATTTATAAAATATATATAAAATTAAAAAAGAACATTACTTGTGGATAACTTTTTTTTAACTTTATTTTTCACAATAGTTGATTCATGAGATTGAAACTTGTACATTATTTTCAACAAAATTACGTAACTTACATAACTTATGATTATTTTAGTAGGTGGTGAAAAAGGCGGAGCTGGTAAAAGCTGCCTTGCCCAAAACTTAGCAGTTTATTTACAAGAAAAGAATAGAGATATTCTGCTTCTAGATGCAGATCCTCAAGGCACAACAACTGACTGGATTAAAGAACGTGATGAGAATGAGGATTTAAAAAATATTCCATCTGTACAAGCTTCAGGCAATATTCGTCAAGTTTTAAAAGATTTATCAAAAAGATATGAAGATATTATCATTGATGCTGGTGGACAAGATTCGGAAGCATTACGTTCTGCTATGACTATAGCAACACATATGCTCTTGCCTTTTAGGCCTAAACGTAGAGATCTAAAGACTTTGGATCATATGGAACAAGTATTAAAACTGGCACGAGCAGTGAATCCAGATTTGAATGCAAGAGCAATCATTACACAATGCCCAACATTACCGTCACAAGTACAGCGAATTTTAGATGCTAAAGAAGCCTGTGTATCGTTCGGAATAAAAGCATTAGACCACATCACGACAAATCGAAATGTTTATGATGATGCAGATGAAAATGGCTTATCTGTTTTTGAAGTAACAAGTGATCCTAAGGCAAAAGCAGAAATTGAAGGGATAGCTCAAGAGTTTTTAGGAGTATAACTATGGCAGGTCTTAGCGGTTTAAAAAAGAAAACTGACGAGCTTTCAGATCAGGATAAACTGGTTGAAAATTTCATATCTGGAGCTGATAAAAGAGTTAAGGATCTAGAAGTTTCACAAAAGAAATTCGTTCGTTGTACCTTTTCTTTGAACCAAGAATTAAGTGAATTAATTGATGAGTTAATTATCAAAAGTAATAACGCTCGTGTTAACAGATCTAGTATTGTAAGAATAGCTTTAGAGTCACTGGCAGAGCAGAATTTAGAAGATTTTAAGCAGCTCGTTGATAAAAGTTTTAAATAAAATAGAGAATGGAAGAGGTTATTTAATCTATAAGATTAAATAACCTAACTTCATAACTTCATAACTTCATAACTTCATAACTTCATAACTTCATAACTTCATAACTTCATAACTTTACTGGCAAATAATTTAAATATTTTGATTTGTTGATAAACCTTATATAGACATCGCGATACTTTGATATTGGAAAATCAAATGGTAAAGTTATTACGTGATATATCACGTTAACTCATTGAGCTGTTCTGTGTTAGCTGGATATAAACATATAACATCATAATCGGTATTTTTAGGCTAAAGATATTCTGTTAGGCCTAAGTAGTAAATTTAGAAATTAACCATTTCAACTGTATTGAGCTTGTATAGCCAGTATCGATTGAGAGAGTCATGATAGAAAAAATTGGGCATGCAAAAAAAACACCTGAAGTTCTAACTGAAGTTTTCACCAAGTTAAGTTACGTTTTGATATTAGATTTACCAGACTTTATTCAAGATTTTGTATTGGATCTTAAAAATAAGATGGATGATGAAATCAAAAGAATGCTTGACCAGGCAGCAAAAGACAATCAAGACATTGATGAATTTGAAATTTTAAAGTGGTTACTCGATACAATTGATGTAGCTCCTGAAGAAACTGAAGAGGTTAAAAAGCACCAACATAAAGAGGTGCATGCTGTGCTATTTACTTGTTTTTTTACTCAATTGTCCGAGGCCTTAAGTCTGAAGTTATCAGAACATATGAGAGTGGAGTCAAAACCGCAGCGTTGTGTTAAAAAATTGACTCAAAGAACTTATAAAAAATATTTTGGTTTGCCTAAAAACTTCAAGCTCAAGTTAGAACGAAACCTGAAAATCAATTTTTACCCTGAAAAATTATGGTAACTGTATGACTAATACTGATGGATTGTCAGATCTACACGAAGAAATCAAAGTATTGGAAAAGTGGGTAAATCAGTCACTTGGTGAAAAAAAAGCTATTTTCAAAGATTTCGACGTTCAAAATAAGAATGAGTTGTATGCTGCTGCAGAAAAAATCCAGGTTACTATTAAAAAAAAGAGAATTGTGACGGAACATAAAATTCTGGCTGGTTTAACTCAATGGACTAAAATTGAACAAGAAGGGCATCAGTATGGTTATCTGTTGACTGGATTAATTTGTGAAATGCTCAAAGAACTTATCAGTTTACCGAATTCTAGTTCTAAAGATAAAGAGCCTATCACAAACACAAAACTGATAGATTTTAAGCGAATAGTAGATGATGAAAGAGTACATAAGAAATTTAATCAACTATGTTATGCATTAAAACTGTTACTGCAGAACCAATTTAAAGACCGTGGGGAAAAAAAATACCATGTGACAAAATTACCAATGAAATTAAAAAAATCGATGAATTTAACACCAGCAATTTTAAAGAATTTTTAACTGGTAAAGAGATGCAAAATCACTCCATCTCATTAGATTTAAACCGTTACATTGAGCAATTTTGTATTGTCTGTAATGAGCTTAACAACAGGGAATTAAATTCATCGAAGAAACTTAGTATCAAGGATTTGATAAAAAGAATAAAAAAGGAGATTGATGTAACAAACCACTCAGGGTCATCTCCTATTCATATAGAAAATGATGACACAGAAGTCGAGATAGATGAAAAATCAGCAACTATTCTTGATCCTACACATGATGATATCAGTAAGCGTGCAAGTTCTATGATATCCGATGAAAAGCTCAAAAAAATTATTCAGAGACGTGAAGTCCCATTTGTAAGTAATCCACTTTATCTAGCACCCAGTTTATTACATCAGGTATACAACGTATTGCACGATTGTTATCAGGATAAAATGTTCAAAGAAAATAGTACAATCTTTTATGATCAATCTTCTTTGGCATTATGTGGCATGATGTCACTGCTGACTGGTCTGAGTCCTACTATCTTTAAAGATATTAATAATTTGATTGAAAAAGGAAAAATATTAGAAAAAACAAAAGTAAAAAGAATAAAAAAAACAAAAGTAGCAGAAGAAACAGAAGTAATCGAAGTATCTTATTATTGGGTGATTGATCCAAAGTTGAATGTAAATCATTCGGGCATTATGAGTGATAAATTACAGCGCTATAACAAAGCATCCACTTATAAATGGCATATTCCTAGTGCTTGGATTATTCAATTAAAAAAAAATGCTATTCAAGAACTATCTGTTCCTGAATACAATCGTTTTTTAAGGCAGCTATTCAGACCGTATAATTTGGACAAGATTTCATGTGGAATTTTAGAAAAGCAAATATATTTCCATCTGAATATGCAGACAGGTGATGATCTCGTAGCACACTTAATGGCAAATCACGATACGAATCATGTGGTTAATTGGTCCTATGAAGGGCGTAATATTGAAGAGATAAATAGACATTTTAAAAGATACATTGATTGTTTAATAAACCGAAAAAAAGGTGATCTATGGATAAAAGAGCAGCAGCCGGGTTATATCTTTGACCGAGAACAACGTATAGGTAGTCAGCGTTGCTGGACTATCAAAGCAGCAACTCAATTTTTTAAAAATCTTTATGCTTATGTACAGACTACTTTAACGAATGATGAAGCCAATCGGATTGAGAAATTAAATGCTTATAGCATTTGGATGTGGCATCTGTCTTTAATTTGCCTCACGGTACGACCCACGATGGGTATGCCAGGTTTGATCAAAAATTATGATTCAAAATCAAAATTTATCTATATTCATGACAAAAAAATTGGTTCACGACAAGAAGGTCGTTTAGTGCCTGTAGTAGGTTATTGGCAAAAGCATTTCGATGCATACAGAGAGTATATAGATAAGACAATTACTGCATTAGGCATGAAATATCTGCAGGAGCAGTGGAAAAAAAATGAATTCATGCTGTGTATTCTTATCCATCCTCAACTGACTTCCAAAAAGCATAGCGTTGACTTTATAGAAATAGCAGACAATCTTACTTTGGCACCAATGTCAGCAGCTTTTGTGACGCATTACTTGAAAGAAACAGTTCAGATTTATAAAAACTGGCCAAGGCATTTTAGCAAAAACCATCTTGAACTCAGCAGTGATATTCATAATACCCTTTATGCACATGATGGTATTGCCATGGGGTTTGGCCATACTTCATCCTTAAGTCCTTTTCATTACAAAACAGAAATTCAACAACAGGTTGAAGCGTTACTGGAAAAATTAGAAATTTTGGAGCTAGACTTGTTTACCCAGGAAAAATCGCGTGATTAATAAAGAACTAAATCAAGAGATTCTAGAGCAATTACAAAATGCGATTGAAACAGAAACAAAAGCAATTTTTAATCAAATTTCTGAGCTGATTGATCATAAATATACTCAGAAAAAGGTGAATGGTGTCGAGATTGATTTTAAACTTCTTGATCAACGAATTGCTGATAAATTTACAAACTATAAGCAAGTTTTAATAAAAGTTTGTGAGCATTCCCAGCTCAAAAAATATTTCCGCTCTTACCTCAAGGAGTGTTTTAAACACTTTAAAATTATTTGTGAACAAGAGTATCAGGAGTGGCAAAAAAAAAATCCAGATCATGCAAAAATTTACGATATTAAATTACCAGATTGGAAAATAGCAACATTACCGCGCCGCGATAATATTTTAACAGAGGACAAGTTGTGTTATGGAGCTATTCTTGCTGATTTTAAAGAAAAATTTTATGAAAAGTGGAGCTATTCTCTTAATAAAAAGACTCAAAATATAAGTTTACAATCTACAGTTGAAGCTCAGCAAAACCTAGTAAACATATTATTTGAATGTCTATGTATATCATTAATTTTCGATCAAGGATGTATTCATCCTGAACGGCTTATTGCAATTCATGATGCAATTTTTGAAATGAATCTAGACAGTGGACTGTTGCCAATTTACTCTGGTTCAGAGAATCATGCCTACGTTTTCTCATACACTCTCTCATCTCAAAAATATGGCAATTTCTACCGTTATGATAGCCAAGGAGATGTGGAATTATGGCAAACACAGCAAATATATTTTAACGCAATCTCAATGCTTTGTTATTTGCGTATCCGAGAGCATCTTCATGGTAACCAAGATTATGCATTACAGTGTACATCGCCTCTTAGTATTTGGCAGCAAACACACGATGATCAAGATCAAAAAGTTAAGCGGGAAGATTTACTTTATAAGCGGCTAAAAGCACATTTTAAAGATGTTGTTCCTGATCATCAATTTATCAAAGAGTTTGGGCGACGTCGTTTTTCTGCTTTCAAGCATATTGATTATCTTCTTTGGCAGGAGATTCCAAATTTAGATCTATTGAGTACAAGTGTACTTAATAACAAAATTATCACTACGCCTTTGATATATGAACAGCATATAGCTATTTATCATCAGCTTGACACCTGGAAAACGATTCAAGAAAGAATTGAAAATACTCATCACACTGTAGAGCTTTCTGTTTCTACTAGTGGTAAGAACGTTAAAGTTTATAATGATAAACGGATGGGTAAACGTAATGATATAAAATCATTGCTTTTATCATTTAGTGAAGATGGTAAAGAGTTGACACTAGCCAAGTTTAATGAAGCTTTGAACGCGAGTATTAATAAATCAGAGGGCGATATACGTTCCTATGAAGCTGGAGAGGGGGAATATATTGATTATGTGGTGGCAATCGCACATTTACGGATATGCCAATGGTTAAAGTATGAGCTAGGTTACAATTCTAGCTCTGGTAAAGCATCACTTCAGGTGGCATCGATAAAACGTTATTATCACAGCTTCGTTTCTGACTTTTTAATTTACATTTTAGAATATCAAATAAATTTGAATAATGCCATCGAAGAACAATTTGAAGAAATGTATGAGTACCTTATTTTAGAAAAATCAATGAAAGATCAGGAAAAGCAGGAAACAATCGCTGAGAAAAATGATAATAAAAAGCACGACACCTCTGGCTATTCTTTCGCGAGGTTAAAAACATTTCATCAGTATTTGGTCAACAAGCATGATGCACCAGTAGTAGCGTACTTGTATGAACATCAGAGAGACAGCGGGAAATTTTTAAAAACACGGACCATTAGTCCGCAGATGTTTGAATTAATGATGAAAATTGTGGAAAATTATCCAAACATTTTAGGCATTTCAGGGAATGACATAGTTGCATTGCAATGGGTCTATCGACTCGCATTTAGACTAGGTTTGCGTATTGATGAAGTGACAGGCATCCGTCTCAATGATTTTGACTCTGCACAGCTTCGAAGTCATCTTAAAAATAATCGTTTATATTACGAAGCAAAGTCAGATCCTAAAGATACAACTTCAAATGAATCATCCAATTCAGATATTGAAAATCTGGTTTTAAAAATTCATTCCAACTCTCACCGTAATGTTAAAAACGAAAATGCAAATCGTCAGTTTGATTTATCCTATTTTTTAAATCCAAATGAATTTAAAGAGTTCTGTGATTTTTATAAAAAATATTTAGCTGCTTCTTTGAGCGAAGCGGAATTACAAGTACAGAATACATTACTCTTCACCTTTGAAAATCAACAATTATCAAAAATCACTAGGAGCTTGTTTAATCTGGTATTAGGGACAAGTGATCATTCATATACATTTCACGCATTTAGGCATAGTGCTGCATCACACTTAGCAATTTTATTGAAAGGCAGCCACCAGCTTATCTGTAGTTTTACTGACTATGACTCTAGGTTTGTAGGTAGGCTTAAAAAGCATATATTGCAAAATATCGATCATGCATCATTACATAGCGCAGATGTATGGCAACGTTTAGCACATCTAATGGGGCATGAAGACTTTAACGTGACCGCAAGTAGCTATATACATCATCTTAATATTTTAATTGCAGACATGTTTTATACAGCAAAACGTAAATATCAGCCTGAATTGATTGGTGCATTACTAAAAAATAGCAAAATTATTAATGCTCAATTTAAATCCTTAAAGATATCTGAGGATGAATCAGCTTTTAACATTCTTCAAAAATCTAAGTTTTTTTTAAAGGTTTTTGAAAAACATAATGATCCAAAGCAATTCTTAAAAAAAGATGAAATTGAAAAAAAACAAATGAGTTTTTTATATCCAAAAAGATTTCTAGAATCATATCAGGAATGGAAATCAAATGACCGGATCATAAATCCTGAAGACCAGCTTGTTAACTTAATAAAATCAATTAGTAGACAATTTTATATTTATAAAGATAAAGAAATAGCTAGAAGTGAGGAGCGTGATCTGCAAGAAATGGATTTAAATTGGGAGCGAATGATCAATTGGTCGTATTTATATGGAATATGCCAGCCATTCATAATTGACAAAGAAATTACCCCAAAAGAAATTAAAAATTTTTATTATATTTTGGAAAATAAAATTTCATTGAAAAATGATCGATCAGTTTTAGTTTTTGAAGCAGTCTGTCAAAAAGATTTAAAATTGTACGATTCATTTGTAGAGTTTATTACCAAAATATATTCGGACGTAGAATCCTACTTAGATATAGAAAAATCAAGTTCAAGTGATTTTGATAAAAAAATAGGGACTGAAGTTAAAATAAAATATTATAAAATTAGTAATAAAAAAGCAGATTCAAAGCATCATCTGATACAAAAAATTGTACTACAAAGTATCTTTTTTAAGATGAAATGCCTTGGAGTACCTTCCCTGGGTCAAAAGAAAATGGTCTAAAATGTTTTACCGGAGAAGTAGGGGGCTACAGTTTTTTTATATTAAAAAAATATATAAAAAACATCGGTATATAACTTTAGGTAATTCATGTTTGATTATTTTTTCATTATTTATGTAAATTTCTTCTTTTTTTTTTGGTCAAAAAAGGACACTTAGCGCGAGGTGTACACTCTGTGAGGTTGATTTTTGATAATTTTTTTCTTGAGAATAGCCTGGATAGGCTAGATGAGAGATTATCAAAAAAAATACTCAATAAACAAAAGATTTTGTATGACTCGCAGGAGAAAATAAGATTAAATTTAATTGTATTTTTTTATTATTCTTGTAAATTTATTCGGATATTATTTTTTAAATTTAATCTATAAAATATAAAATTATATATAAGGGGCTTTGTTGCACAAAGCTATTCTTGAAGGCTTCTTCAGTAATATAATTTCCAGATGAAGAAGCCTACACCTAAAATCTATCGTACAACCAATTGGTCCTCGTATAACCAAGCTTTAATCAAGCGAGGAAATATTTCAATCTGGTTTGATCCTAAGACGCAATGGTATGCACAACCACAAGGCAAGCAAGGACGAAATCAAACTTATTCCGATACAGCGATTCAATGCTGTTTAATGATCAAATCTCTATTCCGTCTTTCTTTACGTATGGTTACTGGCTTTGTTCAAAGCCTGATTAAACTCTGTGGCTTGAATTGGACAGCACCAGATTACTCCACCCTTTGTAGACGACAAAAGCATATTGATATTGCGATAAGCTATCAGAAAAGTCATGATGGGTTACACCTACTTGTCGACTCTACGGGTTTAAAGTTTTTAGGTGAAGGCGAATGGAAGCGTAAAAAACATCAGCCTGAATACCGTCGGCAATGGCGTAAACTGCATATTGGTATAGATGCTGAAACACTGCAAATACGTGCCGTTCAGCTTACTACAAATAATGTCAGTGATTCACAAGTACTAGGTGATTTACTGGATCAAATTCCACTAGATGAGCGAATAGATTCTGTCTATACCGATGGCGCGTACGACACGAAGTGCTGCAGAAAAGTGATTTCAGATCGTCAAGCACATGCAGTAATTCCACCCAGAAAGAATGCCAAGCCCTGGAAAGATTCTAAAATAAGTTCAATAGAACGAAATGAGTTACTTCAAACGGTTAAACATTTAGGTAGAACCCTATGGAAAAAATGGTCGGGTTATCACCGTCGTAGTTTGGTGGAAACCAAGATGCATTGCATCAAATTATTAGGTGATAGGCTGACGGCAAGACATTTTCAAAGTCAGGTCAATGAAATTCATGCGCGTGTGGCAGTTCTGAATAGATTTACGGAATTAGGTAGACCTCGCACCCAAGTTGTGTCTTAAATTTGAATGGATTGGGGAGAACTCAGCTTTTGAATGTTTATGCAACAAAGCCTATATAAGGTAAATTTTATAGACTAGTGAGTTAATATAAATTATTTACCCTATAAATTGATTTGTTTTATTCTGTAAAATAGGGAAATTAGTTTTTATTTTTTATAAATAAAAAAATTAATTTTGCTAGATTTATAATATTAAATACAGCATAGAAAACTTGGTTGTGTTTTTGGTTTGATTTTATAAGCTAATTTTTAAATAGCCTAAGCAAATATATTTCAGAAAAATAGCCCAAGCCTTTGCTTTTTAAAACTGCTGTTTTACAAAGCAAAGGCTTGGGAGTCCACCAATATGATTATTTTTAGATTTTAATGAGATACCAAAAAATGGAGAAGATAAATTAATTAGCTTAGGTAATCCTTCTATAAGTATGCAGCATAGATTTTGAGCTAAACACGGATCCTTGTATGTAGGTAAAATACAGGGATTTTTTCGGCTAAAATTTTGAAAAAATTAAGCCAGCATTCAATTTTAAAATATCACTAAAAAATGAATAAAAAATTCTAATTTGGTTTGACCAAAGAAAAAGATACCCATATGATAATTACGTTACAGCAAAATCTGTAATCGGGCGTGGAAACCTGAAAATTACTACAGAAGCATTAAAACCGCTTTAGCGGTTTTTTGTGCTTATTATGCTTAGTTTGCCATTATGGTAGGCCAGGCAGGGCAGTCTATGACTGGCCGTCTTCTGTAGTGCGGTATTTCCACCCCTGTTTGGTCTACCTCCATCTCGTGGAAAAGATGGTTGTAGATAGTGAACTCTAAACTACAGGTACTAAACATGAAGATTTTATTATCTAATCCCCCCATTTCTCTTAGGTCTCTTTTGTTAGCGCTGACTGGATATTGACGGTCATTTAATTCACAGCTTTAACCAAATCGAACTATATACATTTTCAAATTTCGTACTTGAGCGAAAGTAGGAAAGTGTTGCCTGGAGAAAATAAGAAATGGGTTCTACACGACTATTGACCAATATTATTCAGCGTAAAGTCATGTTGCCAGAAGAAATGTCACCTTCAATGCAGCGTGACAATTTTGAAGTGGCACTGACTGATTTTGAAAAGCATCCAATCATCAAATGTTTATTTAAGGCGGATAACCAGCGTTCTACGGAATGTTGGAGCGTGCAAGAAATTGCAAACTTTATTGAGGATTGCACAGAAGATCAAAACATCAATTTATGCATTTTGTATTGGAAAGATATACACAGCAATATTTACATTATTGATGGAGCACATCGTCTTTCCTGTATCTATGCGTGGATCAATAGATATTTTGCGGATGAGCAAGTCCCTCAAGCACCTAATTTCAATGATCAACAAAAACAAGATATTCGTTACCTCCGCAATTATTTAGGAGATCTTGCTGATTTTCAAAAAATTTGTACTGATGCCGAATTTGCAGAAAAAAAATCGAAATTAGGCGATATTAAAATCAGTTTCCGGCAGGTACTGGGGACCCCGGAAGATGCGCGACGGGTATTTCAATCGATTAACTCAGATACTAAACGTTTAGATAAATATGAGGAATATCACCTCAGAAATCGCGGTAGTGACGCGTATTATGCGATCTATGCCTGTTGTTATATCAATGACAATAAATCTAACCTAGAAGAGCTCCAATATACACGTTTAAATGAGTTGATTGAGTTAGGGGAGAGGATCCACCAGCTACTTTTTTCGACCATTTTATTAGACAATGAAATGAGTCATGGCAAAAAAATTGGCTTGGTCAATGAGCTGATGAATATCATTGCGGGTGATCAGATTCATAATATTATGAGTCTGAATCAGGGGGAGCGCGTTGAAAACCTAATGTCGCATCTGTTGACCATTCTTTGCAGGATAGCGACGCCTGTAAAAAATGCTGGGGTTCCGAGTTTGGGCTTACATCCATACTTATATTTTTATAAGGATCAGCGTTTTCAGATTACTTCTTTTCTTGCATGGTTTTCAATTGTGTATGAAATTCATGAAAGCCGCATGCAGATTCATCATCGAAAGATTAGTTTCAAGGACTTCACCCGGATACGCCGTAGTATTGAGTTCTTGATCGCCAATTTCCCCGTGGCGACCACCGAAACGGTCGGCAAGTTCGGCAGTGGTATCAAGGGCTATGATCGGCTACAAATTGTCTATAAAGCCTTTATTTGCTTAAGCTTGGAAATGGAAGTTGATTTTGATGATGAGGAATGCCTGAATACCTTTATTCTGTCCATGTCTAAGGCCTTCAAGTACATAAACTTTAACGAGTTTTATGTCGAAAGATTTTTGGGTGGTTATGATGATGCAGTAGTCAAGAATGTGGTGGGATATGTGGAGTCGATTAGTCCAATTTCTCGATCAAAGCCAAAGGCCTTTTCGGCATTAACCAAGAGTCTGCTTAAGCACAATTTTGTGGTGGGTAATCATAACTTTTGCCTCATTTGTGATGGATTGATCTATCTTGATTCTACTGAATCGGATCATAGGATTGCCAAAGCCGTAGGTGGGCAAGGCGTTCTAGAGAATGGTCTGTTGGTTCATCCCATCTGTAATAGAATGAAATCAGATCTGAGTCTGGAAGAGATTAGAGCGGATTTGTTTGGTGAATTACTGTATTAATCAACAGAGCGATGAGCTCATTTTTGCAGATGTATCAATGATTAATCACATGATTTAACTTTTGATACATTCAGCCAATGTGGTTATTTTTAATTCAGTCCAGAATCACAACCAGAAACTAGCTGTAGTTTCTGAATGACCGTCAAGGTCCTTAGTTTCGCCCATAGATTCCCTCTGTGGGCTTTTTTTTGATCAAAAATTGTATAGATGCTCTAAAATAAACCTTTTAGCATTTCATAAGCAATTAGGATTAAGGCTGAGACCATCAGCACAACAAAAATGAGTTCCACTCTAGTTAACATATTAATTCCTTTTACTTTTCACTTAATTTATATAGCAGTTAAGTCGCAGCATCAATGACATAACATGACATGGAAAATAATTAAAAAGACAGAATTTGGATTTTTATCAGATCTACTGTTTGCATGCTTCAACAGTAGCTTTGAATGTTTCACTTAAACTTTAAACTTTTTTTAAAATTGAATATTTTTACATCTAGGTTCTAAACTTTGATAGAATTAATTAAAAATTTAGATTTCAAGTGTAAACAATGAGAAGCGCTAATATTCGACGTGATGGCTACTTAAAATTTCTGAATACATGGCAAGACCGTGATGTCATTAAAGTGCTTTCGGGTGTACGTCGCTCTGGAAAATCCACCTTGTTAGCGATGTTTCAACAAGACCTAAAAGCACAGGGTGTACAAGCCGAAAACATCATTGCCATCAACTTCGAATTTATGGAATTTGAAGAACTCACAGATTACCGTAAACTACATGATTATGTACTGTCTAAAGTTGATAAAAGCAAAAAAAACTATGTTTTTTTAGATGAAATACAACATGTTACTAATTTTGAAAAAGTAGTCGACTCTTTATATGTTCGAGATTATATCGATTTATATATTACAGGTTCAAACGCATTCTTTCTGAGTGGAGAACTTGCGACTTTACTCACAGGACGCTATATCGAGCAACATGTTTTACCCCTTTCATTCCAAGAGTTTAAACAGTGGCATATTGAAAATAATCCGATCATCCAACAATTATCCAATCGTGATTTGTATGCCATGTACACGCACAGTAGTTTCCCCTATACGCTTGCCATGACCAGCCAGCAGGAAACCTATGATTACTTGCAAGCGGTCTATGCCAGTGTAATGTTTAAAGATGTTATTCCCCGTTTGAATACGGCCGATATTAACTCTCTCGAGCGTGTCGCAAGATATTTGGCAAGCGTGACAGGCTCACCCATTTCCATCAATAAAATTAAAAATACCTTTGTTTCAAGTGGGGTTAAAATCTCATTTGAAACAGTAAAACGCTATATTCAGGGCTTACAGGACAGTTTGCTATTTTATAGCGCCGCACAATTTAAAGTACGCGGGCGTGAGTTATTACAATCCTCTGAAAAATACTATTTAGTTGATGTCGGATTGCGCCGGATTATGTTGCCTGATGCTAATGCTGATCAAGGTCATATTTTAGAAAATGTGATTTATCTTGAGCTTGTCAGACGAGGTTATACGGTCTATGTAGGGCGGGTTGATGAATATGAAATTGATTTTGTTGCTGTCGATACTTTACAGAATTTAACTTATTATCAGGTGGCATTAGAAACGCTCAATGAGGAGACACTCAGCCGAGAGTTACGTCCATTACAGAAAATTTCTGATTCGTATCCCAAGTATTTACTTACCTTAGACACGATAGGGACTGAAGCGAATTATAATGGTATTGTAAAAATGAGTGCTCTCGATTGGTTGCTATCTGAAAATAAGTAAAGTTGAGGGTAGACATGGATACTCTTATTTATTAATTAAAACTCAAAGACTTTTCAGCATCATTCAAGAATGTATTCAAGCATAATTTCTGCTCCAATTGTGATGGATCGATTTACCTCGATTCGATTGAGTCAGACTATCATGAATGAGCCAGAGTCGCTTACTGAAAGTAGCGAGAATTGCGCTGGAGTTTCTGAAGGATATTAATTCCTTAGTTTGCCCATTCATCCATCTGGGCATTTTTTTTGATTAAAATACAATGTTGTTTTTGCTAAAAAATGACGGCACCCACAATAAAACACAATATTCCAAAAATAATCCAAGGCCAGATCTTTGTCTTCGGTTGTTCTAAATTCTGAGGATTATATTCCGTGTGTTCTAGCGATGTCGGTTGTGGAACACGGGTCTTTTTAGAGTAAGGCTGGTGTTTAGAGTAAGATAGTCCCGTACCTGGAATACCGACACTGGTTCGCGTACCTTTTTTCCCAATATTTAGAGAAGCACCAGGTTTGCCAATGCTGGCACTGCTGATGCCTTTATGGGTCAGATTAATTTTAAAACCCGGGAATAATTTAATACTTTTACGAAATCTAAAACCCATATTACTCTCATTCTAAAACTTAGCTCAATTCACGCGCTATACCAGGATCCATGATCTGCTAGAGATCGTACTTTGACGGCTATCATCAGGATACTAGTATATTTTTTATCTGATGATTGCAATACTACCTTTAAATACCGTCAAAAATGTTTACTGTATATTTGCTGTGGGGTAATCTTAGAAATATTATTTATTGACTGATTGGTATATGACGACAGATAAGCATGAAGTGCTTCTTCGAATGCGAGCCATCGAGCTGCTTGCTTACTGGGAAGGCCGTTTGGTTACCAATCGTTTAATGAGCTGGTTTGGGCTGAGTCGACAGCAGGCTTCTGCGGATATCAAGCGCTATAATACGCTGTATAACCCCGATGCCTTGATTCATGACCCCTCCGTAAAAGGCTATGTGCCTAAGGCCAGCTTCCAGCCTGTACTGACTACAGCGCATATCAATGAATATCTCAATATGCTCTCGGGCTTGGTCAGTGAATCGCATGCGCTGATTGCGATGCCAGAACCGAATCTTGCAGCAGTTCAATTACCTGATCGCAGTGTACGTCCTGAAGTGATTCGGGAAGTTTTGCGTGCCTGCCGCAACCAAAGTACTTTAAAAATGATTTATGCCTCGATGCAGAATCCGCAGTGGCATGAACGCATGATTTCCCCACATACCCTGGTGTATACCGGTTTTCGCTGGCATGTCCGTGCCTATTGCCATCAGAGCAAGCAGTTTAAGGACTTTTTACTCTCCAGAATTGATCGTACACCTGTTGTGGTGGCGATTGAGTCAGTAGACCCTGCTCAAGATCAGCAATGGCATGAAGAAATTGTACTGACGCTGATCCCTAATCCAAAATTGAACTCATCACAACAAGCGCTGGTCGAAAAAGACTTCGGCATGCCTGATGGCAGATTACAGATTCCGGTGAAAAAAGCCCTGGCTCACTATACCTTGCAGCGATATCAGGCCGCGATCACGCTGGCTGAGGCGGAAGATGCCTTGAAATATACCTTAGTGTTACAAGGTTCAGATATCGAAAAGCTGTCGTCTTACCTGTTTGATCAAGCTTCATAGGAGATTGGCCATGTTAGAACAATTTCATTATGACAGTGACCTGATTGGTGGTTCCCTGATGGTGCGTGAAAGCCGGCTGATCGCGGATCTGTTATTACGAGAAGCGACTCCAGAACAATGGCATCAGGCCATTCAGATTGACAATATTCTGCAAAAAAGAACGCCTGCTTCAGCTCAACGCAATGCCACCGCTATTCGTAAGCGTCTGGAGCGCTTAGAGCCTGATTTCTGGAAAGCACTACGTGATGGGGATGATGAGCTGGCGACCCAGGTGGCTTTTTGTAGCGCACTGGAACGCAACCTGTTGCTGCTTGAGTTTATGGAAACGGTGATGAGGGATGCCTATATCTCTCAGGCGCAATACTTGGACAGTTATATCTGGTCAGATTTTTTGGATGAACGCTCACAACGCGATCCGGATATCTGTGATTGGAAAGAGTCCAGCAAGAAAAAAATGGGGCAGGTGGTGTTTCGCATGCTGGCAGAAGCCGGTTACTTAAAAAGTACCCGTAAGCTGGAGTTGCAGCGCGTGATCGTCAGAGCAGAGCTGCGTAGCCTGTTGGAAGAACATTATAAACAACGCATTAAAAGATCTATGGAAGTGTCGGTATGGGCGCGTTAGTTGTAGAGGGGCAGCAATGAGTCAAACAATACATGAGCGTCTGAACCAGATTCCAGAGCGAATTCTTTCCACTGAGTTTCTCACTGGACAAGGATTGGGTAATGAAATTGGCTTCTGGATTTTTGATTATGCACCTGAAGATGAGTTGAAAGTGCGCGAATATCTGCATTTTCTAGACGGGATGCTGGAGAAAAAACACAGTCAGCTGAAGGTGGTGAATATCAACCTGCTGCAAGCCGTGGTGGATTATCTGGCTGAGCGTAACTTCATCGATAAAGCCATTCAAATGCAAAAAGCCAAAGGCGATGAAGCGCTGCTCAAAGCCTTAAAGGGCCCACTGCATATGGATAAGTTCGCGCCGTATCTGGTGAGTAAATATGCCACCAATGCGCAAGATATTGTGTTGATGACTGGGGTTGGGTCGGTTTGGCCACTGTTACGTGCCCATCACTTATTGAATAGTTTGCATTCGTTACTGGGGCATAAGCCAGTGGTGCTGTTTTACCCAGGTTATTACGACGGTCAAGCGATGAGTTTATTTGGAAAAATTCCAAGCAACAATTACTACAGAGCATTCAGATTGGTGCCTTAAACACGGCAAATAGAAATAAGAATTCGGGGGAATGGATTGAGATGAACATTAAAGAACTTTTTTACAAGCCATTAGATCGTGCGATAAACGGGGTGGTCAAGGCAGACCAGAATGACAATACCACGGTATATCAGGAACTCGATGAATACGTGGTCACCAATGAGCTGGAAAAGCATTTTCGGGACTTTTTCCAGTCTTATGGTACAGACCTAAGCGATCCTTCGATTGCCAATCGTGTCGGCGTATGGATTTCAGGCTTCTTTGGTTCAGGTAAATCACACTTCCTGAAAACCTTATCGTATATTCTGGCCAATAAAGTGGCACGTGACGCGGAAGGTAACGAACGCAGTGCTGCAGAATTCTTTGATGAAAGCAAAATCCGTGATGCGTTTATCCGTGCGGATATTGGCAAGGCCGTTAGCCATCATGCCGATGTCATCCTATTTAACATCGACAGTAAAGCCAGTTCCAATGATGACGGCAATCCGATTCTGAATGTGTTTTTACGCGTGTTTAACGAGTATCAGGGTTTTAGTGCCGATCATCCACATATTGCACATATGGAACGTCACCTGAGCCAGAAAGGGGTGTATGAGCGCTTTAAACAGGCTTTTGAAGAATCTAGCGGCATGTCTTGGCTAGAAGAACGTGACGGCTATCAGTTCTATCAGGATGATGTCGAAACCGCAATTTCCCAAGCCCTCAACTTATCAGCAGAAGCGGCACACAAGTGGTTTGAGGATTCTGAGCAGACTTTTAGTGTTTCGGTCGAAAACTTCTGTCAGTGGGTGAAAGAATACCTGGACAGCAAAGGACCCCAGCAACGCATGTTGTTTCTGGTGGATGAAGTGGGGCAGTTTATTGGCAGCGATACCCGCTTGATGCTGACACTGCAAACCATTACTGAAAACCTGGGTACGATCTGTAAAGGCCGCGCTTGGATTATCGTCACCTCACAGGCAGACATCGATGCTGTTTTAGGTGAGATGTCTTCTTCCAAAGCCAATGACTTCTCCAAGATTGCTGGACGTTTTAAAACCCGTTTATCACTGTCCAGTTCCAATACCGATGAAGTCATCCAGAAACGTTTATTACGTAAAACCCCGGAAGCTGAAGCATTGCTCAGATCGGTGTTTGAGCAAAAGGGCGATATCTTAAAAAATCAGATTACCTTTGACCGTTCAGGCCCAACCCTCAAGAACTATGAGGGGCCAGAAAGTTTTATTCATAACTATCCTTTTGCGCCGTACCATTTCCAGCTGGTGCAAAAAGTATTTGAAGAAATCCGTAAAGTCGGTGCGACCGGTGCACACTTGGCCTATGGTGAACGGTCCATGCTGGATGCGTTCCAGATGGCCGCGAATGCGATTGCTACAGATGAAGTCGGTGCCCTGGTTCCTTTCCACCGCTTCTATACTTCAGTCGAAGGTTTCCTGGATACTGCAGTGAAGCGTACCATCGACCAGGCAGGGCAGAATAAGACCCTGGATGGTTTTGATGTGCAGATGCTGCGTACCCTGTTCATGATCCGCTATGTCGATATCATCAAAGGTACGCTGGATAACCTGGTGACTTTGTCGATTGAGAAAATTGATGAAGATAAGCTGGCATTGCGCAAGCGGATTGAAGAGAGCCTGCAGCGTCTGGAAAAAGAGAGCCTGATTACGAGGAATGGCGATGAGTTCCTGTTCCTGACCAATGAAGAACGTGATATTACCCGAAAAATCAAAGCCACTGACTTAGCAGCTTCAGAAGAAAATAAAGAGTTAGCCAATCTGATCTTTAAAGATTTACTGCGCGATCAGAACAAATACCGCCATCAAGCCAACAAGATGGACTATCAGATTGGTCGTTTCCTAGATAGCCATAGCCTGGATGGGAAGTATGAGAGCGATTTGAAAGTTGAAATCATTTCTCCACTAGATACGGAATATAACCTCTACACTGAAGCTTACTGTATTGGTAAAAGTACTCAGGCCGAAGGGCAGATACTGTTTAAACTGGCAGACGATAAACAGTTCTTTAATGAACTGCGCACCTGGCTGAAAACCAATAAATTCATCCGCTTAAATGATGATGGCACTCAGTCCGATATTTCCCGTATTCTGGCAGACCGTGGTCGTGAGAACCAAGAACGTAAAAAACGCCTGCGTGTCCGGGTCGAAGAAATGTTGCTGGAGGCGGAAAGTTATGCCTTGGGTCAACATCTACAACTTTCATCTTCAAGTCCAATCACCAAGCTGGATGAGGCCTGTCGTTATCTGCTGGAAAATACTTATACCAAACTGAGCTATCTGCAGGTCTATCAGCAGGATGCCTGGCGTGAACTGAACGCCGTCTTGACTGTCGATGATATGGCGCAGCTCGGATTGTCTCTGGATGGCGGTCAGAGCAATCCCAAAGCCCTACAGGAAGTGGAGCAGTACATTGCACTACGGGCCACTGGTACAGAGCGTATTCTGGTCTCGGATGTGGTGGATCGTTTTGCCAAACGTCCTTATGGCTGGCCGGATGCCGAGATTTTACTGCTGGTGGGTCAGTTGGCGGCAATGGGGCGGATTTCACTGCAGTTAAATGGCGGCAGCTTACAGTTAAAAGATGCCTTTGAGCCTTTACAAAACAGCCGCCGTCGCCGTGATGTGTCGATCATTAAAAAACGCCAGACTGATGATCAGGTATTGAAACAGGCACGCCAACTGACCCAAGACCTATTCTCGGCCATGGGGCCAGCGACTGAGAAAGAGCTGTTTGAATTCTATACCCAACATTTTAACAACTGGTTAGCCAACTTTAAGTCGTACAAAAGCAAAACTGATGTCGGGCAGTTCCCGGGCAAGAAAGTGATTGAAAAGTCGATTCTGACTTTGGAGCGCTTGCTGGCTAATAGCGACAGCTTCGATTTCTTTAAGGCCGTGGTTGAGAACAAGGACGACTATCTGGATCTGGAAGAAGATTATCGTGATATTCATGAGTTCTTCACTAACCAGATGCCGAGCTGGCAGCAACTGCAACAGGCCTTACGTCATTTTGAGAAAAACAAACAGGCGCTGGGCAGTGATGAGGTGGCAAAAAAAGCCCTCTCCGAATTACATCGTATTTTCACCCTTGAATCGCCCTATGGCCTGTTAAATAAAGTGGCTGATTTGGTTCGTACAGTGGAAAGCGTTAATGAGCAATTGCTGACTGAGAAGCGTAGCCATGCGGTAGAGCAAATTGATGACAAGATCAAACAGTTAGAAGCTGAGATTAAAAACAGTGGTATTGCTACCGCTGAGCTGAGTAACAAGCTATTACGCCCACTACAACTGCTCAAAGCGGATATTGAAGTGGAAACTAGCCTGTCCACCATCTATATGTTGCAAACTCAAACCGCCGTGGAGCGTTTTGATGAAGCCTTGTATGAGTTGGAAAGCGAACTTCAGACGGAAATCCAGCGTCAGGCCAAAGCGGCACAACTGGCTCAGAGCAAAGCAGAGAGTGTAACCAACACTGCAACCACCGCCAGCCCAATTACATCAACACCTGCTGCGAGTCCGGTACAGCCTGTGACAGCCGTAGTGCCACCGAAACCCGTGGTGGAAGTCGATGTCGCGAGCATTTACAGCAAAAGCTCAAGTAGTGTCTATCTGGAAACAGAAGAGTCAGTAGATCAATTTGTAGACGTACTCAAAGCTGAATTGAAAAAAATCGTGAGTGACAAAAAGCGTGTGCGTATCCGCTAACTTGGGTTAGGGATATCGGCATCAGTCATTGATTAAAGGTTTAAAGATGAATACCAGTAATATTAAAAAATACGCACCGCAAGCACGTAACGATTTTATCGCAGCGATGCGCAAGCAGGCCGCCAAATACGGCATCACCGCAGACAGCATTTTACCGGCTGAACAGAAAGGCGACTTGCTGCTGATTGGCGATCAGGTTTTTCCGCTATCCGTCATGAAACCTCGTGAGAAGCTGATCAAACGCATTCAAACCAGCAGTTTTGAGCAGACGATTGATTATATCGCTTACAGCTGGTTTAACCGTCTCTGTGCGATTCGCTACATGGAATGCAAAGGCTTACTCGATCATGGCCGCCGTGTGTTGAGTAGTGCTGATGGCAGTGCCGGCTTGCCACAGATTTTGGAAGAATGTCTGGATATCGACCTACCGGGTTTAGATGCTAGCCGTGTGGCTGAGCTTAAGCTGGATGGCAATAAAGACGAAGAGCTGTATCGTGAGCTGTTACTGGCTCAATGTCATGCGTTGAATCAAGTCATGCCACTCTTGTTTGAACAGGTTTCTGATGAGTCTGAACTACTGTTACCGGATAACCTGACCAAAACCGATTCGTTGATCCGTGATTTGGTCAGCAGCATTCCGGAAGAAGATTGGTCGGATGTGCAGATTATTGGCTGGTTATATCAATTCTATATTTCTGAAAAGAAAGACCAGGTGATTGGTAAAGTCGTCAAGAGTGAAGATATTCCTGCAGCGACACAGTTATTCACCCCGAACTGGATTGTGAAATACCTGGTACAGAATAGTGTCGGTCGTTTATGGATGATGGCGCAGCCGGAAAGTACCCTGGCCAGTGAGTGGGAATACTATATTCAGCCAGCGGAACAGACCGATGAAGTCAATGCCCAGTTAAAACAGCTGATTAATGTACGGATCAGTGAAGATGGCGATACTTTAAATCCTGAAAGCATCACCGTGCTGGATCCTGCCTGTGGTTCGGGGCATATTCTGGTGGAAGCTTATGATTGCTTAAAAGCGATTTATTTAGAGCGTGGTTACCGTAGCCGTGATATTCCACGTTTGATTCTGGAAAATAACCTGTACGGGATTGATATTGATACTCGTGCCGCACAGCTCGCCAGTTTTGCATTGTTAATGAAAGCGCGTGAGGATGACCGCCGTTTATTTAGCAATCCACCAAAGCTGAATATTATTGCGTTACAGGACAGTCAGCCGGAACGTTTAGAAGCATTCAGTCAGGATTTGGCAAGTACTGGTATTGCACAGGCAGATTTAAAAGAGTTGCTGGACTTGTTTGAACATGCTTCTACTTTTGGTTCTTTGATTCAAATCCCTCAAGCATTCGCTAAAAAGCTGTCTGATTTAGAAAGCAAGCTGAATAAAGCATTAGAATCAGGCGATATTTTTGCGCAACAGTCAGCACAAGAGTTATTGCCTTTAGTACAGCAAGCTAAATTACTGGCTAAACAATATGATGCCGTGATTGCCAACCCGCCGTATATGGGCGGTAAAGGCATGAATACAGCACTTAAAGATTTTGCGAAAAAGAAATTCCCTGACAGCAAGTCAGATATGTTCGCTATGTTTATAGAGCGTTGCCAAGCCCTTTCTAAAATATCTGGGGAAACAGCGTTTGTAACACCTTATGTGTGGATGTTTATTTCTTCTTATGAGGAATTACGAAAAAAACTTGTTTCTGAAAATACAATTAAGTCACTCATTCAACTTGAATATAATGCGTTTGAACCAGCATGTATTCCTGTGTGTGCCTATACGATATCCAAAGCTCATGTAAAAGACTATGTGGGTAGTTACATTAAATTATCTGACTTTAAAGGTCATGAAAATCAAGCACCGAAAACTATAGAAGCGATTAACAATCCTGATTGTGGTTGGTTTTTTACTGCTAAACCAGATGATTTTAAGAAAATACCTGGAAGTCCTGTGGCTTATTGGGTGAGTGATAAAGTGCGGAGTACTTTTCAATCAGGGATGTCTATACAAAGATACGCTGTTCCAAGACAGGGTTTGGCAACAGGGGATAATGAAAAATTCTTAAGAATTTGGTATGAAGTAGATCATAAATTATTTTCTATAAGAATCGATAGTGATTTAAATAATTCGAAATGGTATCCATGTAATAAAGGTGGTGCGTTCCGTAAATGGTATGGCAACAATACTTATGTTGTGAACTGGCAAAATGACGGTTATGAAATAAAGAACTTTGTAGATGAGAATGGGAAGCAGCGCTCTAGACCTCAGAATACTAGTTATTATTTTAGAGAAGGTGTGAGTTGGTCAACTATAAGTAGTTCAGCTTTGTCAATGAGATACTCTCCCAAAGGATTTTTATTTGAAACGAAAGGTTCTGTTTGTTTTCCAGAGAATAAATTGCAGTTAAATCTAGTTTTAGCTTTGATGAACTCCTATGTAGTAAAGGAATTATTATTGGCTATATCTCCAACTTTAGATTTCCATGAGGGACCTATTGGAAAAGTACCAGTAATCACAGAGTTGGAAAGTTCAACAAAAGAATATGTTGATATTTTAGTAAATATAGCCAAAAATGACTGGGACTCCTATGAAACTTCATGGGATTTCGCTCAAAACCCAATTATTCGTACTAACCAATCAACCTTAGAACAAGCCTTTAATGCATGGCAGCAGCAAAATACTGACGCCGTGGCTGAAATGAAACGTCTTGAAGAAGAAAACAATAAGCTGTTTATTGAAGCCTATGGTTTACAGGACGAACTCACACCCGATGTTCCAGATGCGCAAATCACCCTCACCCGAGCTGACCGTGAAAAAGACAGCCAGCGTTTAGTGTCTTATGCCCTTGGCTGCATGATGGGACGTTATAGTCTAGATGAACCAGGCTTGATCTATGCCCATGCAGGCAATCAAGACTTTGATGCCAACCGTTATCAAAAATTCCCAGCCGATGCGGATGGCATTATTCCACTGACCGAAATGCATTGGTTTGAAGATGATGCAACACATCGTATTCGAGAGTTTTTAACTGCGGTTTGGGGCAAAGATACATTAGATGCCAATATGCAGTGGCTCGCAGAAAGTTTGGATAAAAAAGCCAGTGAAACCGCTGAAGATACAATTCGCCGTTATCTTGCTAGCAAGTTTTATAAAGACCACATGCAAACCTATAAAAAGCGTCCGATCTACTGGTTATTTAGCAGTGGTAAACAGGGGGCTTTCCAGGCGTTGGTGTACTTGCACCGCTATAACGAAAGTACCTTGGCGCGTATGCGTACCGAATACGTGATGCCACTGATTTCAAAAATGGCAGCGATGGTTAATTCTTTGCAAAGTGAAATAGAAAACAGTGATTCAGCTGCTGAAATTAAACGTAAAGAGAAAGAACTACAAAATCTGCATAAGCAACAGGCTGAACTGAGTAGCTTTGAAGAAAAACTGCGCCATTATGCCGATCAGCGTATTTCGCTGGATCTAGATGATGGGGTGAAAGTGAACTACGGCAAGTTTGGGGACTTGTTGGCTGAAGTGAAAGCTGTGACGGGGGAAAAGTGATGAATAGCTTTTCTTCCACACTAGATTATGCAGAGGTGGTTGCATGAACTTAAGTCAACTACAGCAAGGCCTGGAACAAGCCTTTTATACTGAACAGCACCGAATTGTCTTTTGGTACGATGCAGAGCATTCATTTACTGAAGAAATCAAAGCCCTAAAGCTAAATGATGTCCAGATTTTGAATATGGCAGAAGAGTCGAGTTTGGCGATCAAGCTTAAACTGGAACTTGAGGATCAGCAGGGTAAATACTTGCTGTATTTCCCCAGTGCTGAGCCTGAAACCGAAAAAGACTGGTTACTGGACATCAAGCTGTATTCACGCAGCTTCTATGCCGATCGTTTCTCGATTATTTTCAATGAGCTGGGTTTACAGCAGCAGAGTCTAAGAGAACATCTGGCCAAACGTGAAGAATTCCTTAAAGCCAAAGCCCGTCTGAGTACATTGAAACGCTATATCCAGTCTGATGCAGATGAACAGGATCTGGATATGGCCATGATTGCGGCTGTGGTCAAAGCTGACAGTGCCGAACTCATGCATATCGTTCTAGCACTAGCAGATGAAATGGTACAGCAGAACCTGGCTCTGGAAGTCAATCCGGAATCGTTTGCTGAACTGGAAAAATTCCAACTGGTGCCAGCTTTAGTCACCGCATTACAGGCGGAAATTGGTTATCCAGCATCGGTTGAAGAATTGAATGGGGAAGCACCATTCAAGCTCGGTACGTTCTTTATCCGTTTGATGACTACAGGTTTCTGTGAAAGCCTGGGCGATATACCGCTATGGGCTCAGGAACTGGTGATGTCATCCGTCAGCTCCCGTGCAACAGCCAGAGCCTTTTTGTCGCGCTGGAGAGACAGCTCCAAATACTACCCAACCTTCGATACACTCTCCCAGACCGTGGCTAATGCACTGCGGATCCAAGAAAAGGTCGGGGCTTTTGATCTTGAGCAGCTGCTCGATGTCATGACTTTTGAAGTGATTGAACAAAAGATCATTGTTGATTTGGCCAGTCATATCCCTGCAGCAGCCAAAGCTGAACTGGAACATTTCAGAACGATTATTTCTACCCGTCTGGATGGCTATTGGGCGTCCAAACATAAGGACGATGCAACCCGCCGTAAATACCGCACCGTCTATACAGCGTTGCAGGCAGCGATTGAGCTGTTCAGCCTGCGACTGCTGTTTGATGCCGGTTTCTATTTCGACTCTAGCGAAGCCTTGTATAAAGCCTACGAGCAGGAGTTGTATCGCTTTGATATGGCCTATCGCCACTACAGTGCTGCTTCTCAACGCGCTCATGTCGATATCCTGAAAAAACTCGATGAAGAAGTCGAAAATTGCTATTCCTACTGGTTTATTGACCACTTGGCACGAAACTGGGGCGAGCGTGTAGAAGCTGAGCAACGCTTGAATGTCTGGAAAGTGGCAGATATCCCAAATCAGCAGAACTTCTACGATACCCACGTCAGACCCTTACTCAATTCTGCAACGAAACGCCGTATTGTGGTAATTATCAGTGATGCTTTCCGTTATGAAGCTGCGGTAGAGTTGCGTGATCGTATCAATGAAAAGCGTTATTCTGAAGCGACCTTGTCTTCACAGCTGGGTGTTGTCCCAAGTTACACCACACTTGGCATGGCCTCGTTGTTGCCGCATCAGACTTTGGAATACAAAGAGGCCGCAGGGGATGATGTTTTAGTAGATGGGCAATCTAGCAAAGGGACTGCAGCACGATCCAAAATTCTGGCTGCCTATAATGGATTGGCAGTAACCGCTGAAATGGTAAAAGGCTGGTCGCGTGATGAAGGCCGTGAAGCGCTGAAAGACTATGAGTTGATTTACGTTTATCACAACGTGATTGATGCACGCGGCGACAGCGCCTCGACAGAATCAGAAACCTTTATGGCGGTGGAACATGCTATTGAAGAACTGACTGAACTCAGCCGTAAAATTTTAATGCACTTTAATATTTCCACCCTATTGATTACAGCCGACCATGGCTTCTTATTCCAGCAAAGTAAACTGGAATCTGCGGATCGTTCAAGCTTGACTGAAAAACCTACCAATACATTGAAGAGCAAAAAACGCTATGTGATTGGGCATGGTTTACCAGAGAGCAAGGAAGCCTGGAAAGGCTCAACCCAAGCTACGGCAGGCACATTATCTGCGACTGATTTCTGGATTCCAAAAGGGGCGAACCGTTTCCATTTTGTAGGAGGCTCACGTTTCGTGCATGGCGGCATCATGCCTCAGGAAATTGTGGTACCGGTACTGATGGTAAAACAGCTACGTGGTGAAAAGGCTGGACAGCGGACCAAGCGTAAAGTTGAGGTCATTTCTACCAAATCCACGCTGAAGATGGTCAATAACATCCAGAAGTTTGATTTGATGCAAACCGAAGCTGTCAGTGAGCTGGTCATGCCAGTGACTTTATCCATTGCCATTTATGATGGGGATCTTAAAGTTTCCAGTGAAGAAACTTTGACTTTTGATAGCACTACCGACTCTGTTGCGGAACGGGTAAAACAGGTCAGACTGTCATTGTCCGGTACTGATTTTGACCGTAAGAAAGATTACTTCTTGGTACTGAAGGACAAAGACCTAAATATCGAAGTGCAGCGCTATAAGGTCACCATTGATTTGGCATTTACCGATGACTTCTTCTAATAACGAATTAACGATAGAGCGTAGCCTACATGGAATCTGCTAACGATAAAGAACTGGATCAGCTGCTGAATGAACACTTTGCTGGGCGGGTGGTACGTAAGGATCTGACTAAACTGATCAAAGAAGGGGCTAACGTTCCTGTCTATGTACTCGAATACCTGCTAGGGATGTATTGTGCCTCGGATGATCCTGAGATCATTGAGCAGGGACTACGTAACGTAAAGACGGTGCTGGCAGAGAACTATGTACGACCTGATGAAGCTGAGAAGGTGAAATCCCTGGTTCGTGAACGTGGCAGTTATAAAGTCATTGATCGGGTGACCGTAAAGCTGAATGAGCGTAAGGACAAATACGAAGCATCATTTAGTAATCTGGGCATCAAAGATGCCGAAATCTCGGCAGGCATCGTCAAAGAGTATGAAAAATTACTTGTTGGTGGTATCTGGGTCATTGCTACGCTCAGTTATTATTTTGAAGAAGGGCAGACTAGTTCTCCATTTGGGGTGAGCTTACTCAAGCCGATTCAAATGCCGAATATGAATATGGATGAACTCTTCAGTGGCAGAGCAGCATTAAGCACTGATCAGTGGCGCGAGAGTTTAATCCGTTCCATCGGCATGGAACCGGCTTCGTTAAAAGAGGACGTGCAATGGCACCTATTAGCGCGTATGGTTCCGTTCGTTGAAAATAACTATAACGTCTGTGAACTGGGACCACGCGGTACCGGGAAAAGCCATATTTACAAAGAGTGTTCACCGAATAGTATTTTAGTCTCTGGTGGGCAAACGACTGTCGCCAACCTGTTCTATAACATGAGTAGCCGCCGTATTGGTCTGGTGGGCTTATGGGATGTGGTAGCTTTTGATGAAGTCGCCGGTATTTCCTTTAAGGACAAAGATGGTGTACAGATCATGAAAGATTACATGGCCTCAGGATCTTTTGCTCGTGGTCGTGAACAGATGGAAGCCTCAGCTTCGATGGTTTTTGTGGGTAATATTAACCAAAGTGTTGAATCTTTGGTGAAGACTAGCCACTTATTGGCTCCGTTTCCTGAAGCTATGATCGATTCAGCATTCTTTGATCGCTTTCATGCCTATATCCCAGGTTGGGAAATTCCAAAAATGCGCCCGGAATTCTTTACCAACCGTTATGGCCTGATTGTTGATTATCTGGCTGAATTCTTCCGGGAAATGCGCAAGCGCAGTTTTGCGGATGCCATTGAGAAGTACTTCAAGCTAGGGAATAACCTGAATCAGCGTGATGTGATCGCCGTTCGCAAGACGGTTTCTGGATTGATGAAGCTGCTTTACCCACACGGTCAGTTTAATAAAGAAGATGTACGGCAATGCCTGGAATATGCACTGCAGGTGCGCCGTCGGGTCAAAGAACAGCTGAAGAAAATTGGAGGGATGGAATTCTATGATGTGCATTTTAGCTATATCGACAATGACACTCTAGAAGAGCATTTTGTTTCGGTAAAAGAGCAGGGTGGAGGTGGACTTATTCCCGAAGGTCCTGCTAAACCAGGCTTCCTGTATACCATTGGCCTCAGTAATAAGGGCATGCCAGGCTTATACCGCTTAGAACTGCAAGTCACTAAAGGTTCAGGAAAATTGGCCACATCAGGCTTATGGAATTCAAGCAGTGCCAAGGAGCAGGTCAAGATCGCATTTGACTACTTCAAGGCCAATGCATCCCGGATCTCGGGGGGGAGTAAGGTGCTGGAACATGATTTCCACTTACATGTGGTTGAATTACAGAATACCGGGCCGCTCAGCCATCTTGCCTTGCCAAGTTTAGTGGCTTTCGCTTCAGGCCTGTTAGGACGATCGGTACAAAGTCAGATGGTGGTACTGGGTGATATGAGCTTGGGTGGTTCAGTGACACCGGTGGAAAGTATTGCCGAATGTCTGCAAGTTGCTTTTGATGCGGGTGCCAAGAAGGTTGCTTTACCCATGAGTAGTGCGGCAGATATCCCAACGATTCCTGTGGAACTGTTTACCAAGTTCCAGACCAGCTTTTATGCAGATCCGGTGGATGCGGTGTTTAAAGGGTTAGGGGTGGATTAATTTCATATCTGTCTGGAAGAGTTACAGTAGATTGTTTTAAATTCAGTTTCTCAAGTTTAAATACCATGTTGTAAAAGCATAATACTGCCTCTTTTAAAGAGCTAGTATTTTTAGGGGGGATTACCCTTCATTTTCTCTTGATCAGATATCTTGTACTTTGACAGGATTTTGTTGATCTAAATATTTTTGATACCAAACACGTAGTGTTTCAGGAGTACAGCCAATTTTAGGAGCAATTGCGGAAACTGCTGCCCAATTCGATGGATAATCTTTTTCGGATTCAATCAATAATTGAACCGCTCTTTCTCTGATTTCAGGGGTCAATTTTACTTTGCCATTTGTAAGGTAAAAGGGGTCAATTTTAGAATGCCGTTGACAATGTATCGCCTTTTGAGTTTGAAGCAATGTACAATGATAAGATTAACCCGTTAGGTCAGGTGGCCTAACTTAAATAAAAAGTCTCCGACAAACCCGGTACGGTTCACCCGTATTAATAACATCTGCACCCTTTAGTCCACCTGAGTCTTTTTTAATTGCTTTTGATGGAAGTCCTACTGCACGTATTTGTGTAGACAAAATTGCAAATAGTCCTTTATTAAAAACCCTGACAGCTCATGTGGTATATGTTGGTAAGCTAAATAGTGATATGACATCACAAGTCACTTGGGCAAAAGAGCTACTTGTAAATAATGGTTTTGATGTAATTGATAGCATGCTTGACGGTGATGTTGAGAAATCTATATTGGATTATCAAGAAAAAAACGTTATTGATATGATTGTGATTGGTGCATATGGTCATTCAAAGATACGCCAGTTTTTTATTGGTAGTACGACGACCAAATTGTTATCAAGCTCTATAAAACCTGTACTTTTATTGAGATAAGACCTAAGGCGTTAAGTAGATATTCTATCTATTTAACGCCTTGTATTTATCATTCAATAGAGCAAATAGAATTATGAAAATGGAATTATTTTAGCTTACCTAATATAGGTAACGTATTGAAAAGAGTCTATTTTAAAATCCTCTAATGAGATAGATAGCTCATTTTTCTAAATAATTTTTAGTATCAATTTCGTGTAGATAAGCAACGATTTCCTCCACTGTGGTTCTCGCTGTTCTAGAAACTCCAATTATCGTAGCTGAAGCCATCCCAGTCCATTCCCCATAGCCTACCAACCACAAGTTCGGCATCTTGACCGATCTTCCGTCCTTAACCTCTATCAGGTTGTCTGGCTCTATCACCCCCAGAGTCCTCAAGTGATCCAAAGAAGCTTTAAACCCTGTACACCAGATCACCGCATCGACTTGCTCTTTTGAGCCATCTGGCCAAATAACTGCATCTGTAGCTAAAGATTGAAAAGGTGGACGGCTATGTAAGACTCCTCTATTCCTTGCCTCTTTGACACTATCGATCATCACAATATCACCTAGGCCACCTATTGGCTGGTCAACTTTTCTTCCTTCTTGTTGTACTTTTAAACGCTCAGTTGCTCTTAAAAACAGTACTCGACCATCGACATCATCAGGTAAAAATTGAGGCGGAGTTTTTGTGACCCAAATGGTTTCAGCAACTTGTGAAACCTCAGCGAGTATTTGCGCGCCCGAATTCCCCCCACCCACCACGATGACTTTCTTATCTTTAAATGAATCTGCATTCAGGTAATGGGCTGAATGTAACTGCGTGCCTTGAAAGTTTTCCTGTCCCGGATAATCAGGAATAAACGGCTGGCGCCATGTCCCTGTTGCACTGACCACCACCTTGGCTCGCCAAAACTTTTCTCCAGCATATACGTCTAAATACTTTCCCTTCGATTCCACACGATCGACATGTACTGGACGAACAATCGAAAATTGATATCTCTGTTCATAAGCCGATAAATACTGGATCACCTCATTTCGTGTTGGATAGGTCTGTTCAGTGATGGGCATCATCCAACCGGATAGAGAACTCCAGGTATTAGGAGAAAAAAGACGCAATGACTCCCAGGTATGCAGCCAGGCACCCCCCGCTTGATTTTGCTCATCCAATATAATGAATGGGATTTTCTTGCGCTTTAAAAAATAAGCGGTAGATAAAGCGGCCTGCCCACCACCGATAATGATCACATCAGTTTCAGTCTGTTTCTGGTTCAACGCCTTTTCCCCTTTTGTTTTTTATATCTGATTTCTTTAGTGCAAAAACCCAATCATGAAGACTGGGTTTTTACATTTATTCACTTTTTCAATTATGACAACCTACTCATCAATTCAGATTATCAAGATATTTTTCAGCATCAAGTGCAGCCATACAGCCTGAACCTGCCGAAGTAATCGCTTGACGGTAAACGCTGTCAGCAATATCACCCGCAGCAAATACACCCGGAACAGATGCAGCAGTCGCATTACCTGCCGTACCGCTTTGAACCTGAATATAACCATCACGAAGGTTCAACTGACCTTCAAACATGCCGCTATTCGGTTTATGACCAATGGCAACAAATAAGCCAGTAACTTCTACATCTTGTTTAGAGCCATCTTGGGTAGATTGCAGGCGAACTGCAGTTACACCTGACGTTCTGTCACCAAGAACTTCGTCCACTTGATGATTCCAAGTGATGCTGATTTTACCTTCTTTCTCTTTCTCGAACAGATGATCTTGAAGAATTTTCTCTGAACGCAAAGAGTCACGACGGTGAACTAGAGTCACGTGTGAAGCAATGTTGGATAGATAAAGGGCTTCTTCAACCGCAGTATTACCACCACCGACAACCATAACTTTTTGGTTTTTGTAGAAGAAACCATCACAGGTTGCACAGGCACTTACGCCTTGACCCATAAATGCAGCTTCAGATTCAAGACCTAAGTACTGAGCCGTTGCACCTGTTGCAATAATCAGGGCATCACAAGTGAACTCTTCCATATCACCTTTTAGAACGAATGGACGAACGCTTAAATCAACTTCGTTGATATGGTCATAGACAATGTCAGTACCAAAGCGTTCAGCATGCGCTTGCATACGTTCCATGAGTGCAGGACCAGTTAGACCTTCAGGGTCACCCGGCCAATTGTCGACTTCGGTTGTTGTGGTCAACTGACCACCTAGCTGTAAACCGGCAATCAGCGTTGGCTTTAAGTTGGCACGTGCAGCATATACAGCTGCGCTATAACCCGCAGGGCCTGAACCTAGAATAATTAATTTAGAATGTCTCTTTTGCATTTAATATCACCTAGCGTTTACAAACTACGCTGATTCACACGTTTAGATAATTCTTCAGCCGATTCCTTGCGTTCAGAATAACGATCTGTCAGGTATTTGCTTTGTCCACGAGTCAGTAGGGTGAACTTAAATAACTCTTCCATCACATCCACAATCCGGTCATAGAAAGCCGAAGGTTTCATTCGTCCATCTTCTTCAAACTCCAAAAAAGCTTTTGGAACTGAAGACTGATTTGGAATGGTGATCATCCGCATCCACCGCCCCAAAATACGCATCTGGTTCAGGCTGTTAAATGACTGTGATCCGCCACTGACTTGCATCAAGGCAAGAGTTTTACCTTGGGTAGCACGGATTGCCCCTCCTGCCAGTGGAATCCAGTCGATTTGAGATTTAAAGATTGAACTCATAGAACCATGGCGTTCAGGTGAACACCAGACCATGCCTTCTGACCATGCTAAAAGCTCATGCAGTTCTTTTACTTTTGGATGCTCAGTATCCGCATCTTCTGGTAAAGGAAGCCCTTTAGGATGAAAGATTTTTATTTCCGCCCCAAAATGCTCAAGGATTCGACCGGCTTCAAGAACTGCAAGGCGACTGTAAGAACGTTCTCGATTAGAGCCATACAGCAGCAAAATTCGCGGAGGATGAGCAAGTTCTTTGGCTTGAACTTTTTCAAAGGTGGGTTGCTCAAGAAGATTTAGATCTACATTTGGGAGATTCATAGAGTTAGGCCTCTTTAAAAACTTTCTTTCTCAGCCAGAGTGAAACACTCACCAAGGCAATCAACACAGGAACTTCGACCAGTGGGCCAATAATCGTGGTAAAAGCAACAGGCGAAGCGATACCAAAAGTTGCAATCGCTACTGCAAGTGATAATTCAAAATTATTCCCCGCTGCGGTAAATGCAATTGCTGTGGTCTTAGGATAGTCATTGCCCATCCATTTACTCATAAAGAAGCTGATGAAGAACATTAAAACGAAGTAAATGGTTAAAGGAATCGCGATGCGTAAAACTTCAAGCGGAAGACTCACGACATCACCGCCTTTTAGGCTAAACATGGCCAGAATGGTGAACAGCAAAGCCATTAAACTCAGCGGACTGATTTTCGGAATGAACTTGGTTTCATACCATTCCACGCCTTTCTGTTTCACCAAAATCCATCGCGTTAAGAAACCTAATAAGAACGGAATACCAAGATAAACCAGAACAGCATGGGTGATGGTCCAGAAATCGACATTAATGACCTGCGAAGCGACACCAAAATAGGGTGGCAGGAAGGTCAGGAATAACCAGGCATAGGTACTGAAAAATAGAATCTGGAAGATGCTGTTAAAGGCAACTAATGCTGCAACATATTGATTATCACCACAGGCCAAGCCATTCCACACCAGAACCATGGCAATACATCGAGCAAGACCAATCAGGATGACACCGGTCATATATTCTGGATAACTATGTAAAAATATGATTGCCAGGGCAAACATGAGTACTGGCGCGATCAGCCAGTTTTGTACTAAGGACAAAGTAAGGGTTTTCTTATCCTTAAACACTTGTGGCAAAGTCGCATAGTTCACTTTTGCCAGTGGGGGATACATCATTAGAATAAGACCAATCGCGATTGGAATATTCACTGAATCAATGCTTAATTTATCGAGTGCGACAGAAGCCTGAGGAAAGAAGTTTCCGATGGCAATGCCTAAGGCCATGGCAATAAAAATCCATAGCGTCAGGTTGCGATCTAAAAAAGATAAGCGTTTTTCAGACATTTCACTTACTCAACGTTCGAAATTTGATTAATTGCTGCAATCAATTCTGAGCGAGATAGTTTATCTACATTAAGTTTAAATAAAGCATCTAAGCGACGATTGATATGTTCAACAGTGCTCATAAAGGCTTTCATTTTTTCTTCTTTATTCACGTCTAAGTGTGAAGGATCAGCCAAGCCCCAATGTGCCTTGATTGCTCCACCCAAATAAAGTGGACAGGCTTCTTGAGCAGCAGAATCACATACTGTGATCACAACATCAGGTTGATATTGTTCACAATCATTAATCGTTTTACTCCATAAACCTTCGGTAGATAATCCTAAGTTTTCAAGGGTTTCTAAAGTTAGCGGGTGAACTTGACCTGAAGGCTTACTCCCAGCGCTATAGGCTTTCCAACCTTCTGGTGCTCGGCTATTAAACAAAACTTCAGACAAAATGCTACGGCAGCTATTTCCAGTACATAAAAATAAAAATTTCATTGAATTACTCACAATAACTATTTACAGAAAGGGGGTGTTGATCATCCAGCTTTGATTGAGATTGAACCGTCTTCAAAATATCTAAAATTTCATAACACCAGTTGGCCAATTTTGGATTGATACTGTAGTAAACCCATTGGCCTTGTCTGCGATCTTGAAGTAGCCCTGAAGCACGTAAAAGGGCTAAATGTCTTGAAATTTTCGGTTGACTGAGTTGTAGTTTTTCAGTCAAATCACATACACATAGTTCTTTATTTTCAACAATTAATGTCACTATATTGAGACGTGTTTCATCTGATAAGCATTTAAAAAAATTAACTTGATCCATATAAGTCTCCTTCACATTCTTTCCATTCAAGAGATGAGAAAGTGCTATTTAATTCTTAGGCCATTTTCATCAATAATTTTTTCACCATCTTCTTTGCTAAATGCGCCTTTCTGAGGAAACGGGAGAATATCCAAAACAACTTCAGAAGGACGACACAAACGTGTACCTAAATCCGTAACAACGAATGGGCGGTTAATCAAAATAGGATGTTGAAGCATAAAATTTAAAAGCTGTTCATCAGACCAATCTTCCCGAACAATTTCTAAATCAGAATATGGAGGTACATTTTTACGAATTGCTTCTCTAACACTTAAACCAGCACTACGAATAAGTTCAATTAATTCTGCTTTCGAAGGTGGGGTAATTAGATATTCAATAACGATTGGTTCAATTCCTGCATTTTGAATTAAAGCTAAGGTATTCCTTGATGTACCACACTCAGGATTGTGATAAATCTTTATGGTCGAGAACATTTTGACTGACTCTGCTATTAGAAACTCAGATATATTTATATACGTATTTCCACATATATGCAAATACATATATTGATTTTATTTAAATTACTTAATGTCAATAAATGTATATATATTCTTGCAAATTCTTATGAGTGAGAAAAAACTCGTTATTTAAATATGTATATTTAGAGCATACCCTAAAGTTACAATCTGAAAGTTCATGAAATTATGTATCATTTAAATGATTTTTAATCATAAATAACATGTAACTTTAGTATTAAGGATTTATAATTTACGAAATTGTTCATTTTTATCCAATTGGGGCGTGAAAAATTGAAAGGCCAAAAAGTAGGGTATATCCGGGTAAGTTCTGTCGAGCAAAACACTGGACGTCAACTTGAGGGAATTGAAGTCGACCGGATTTTTGTTGACCGTGCTTCAGGTAAAAATACTGACCGACCTAAATTTCAGGAAATGTTGAACTATGTCCGGGAAGGGGACAGGGTGATTGTACATTCCATGGATCGTTTTGCGCGAAGCCTGAAAGATTTGGTCACTGAAGTAGATAAACTGGTCAAACGAGGGATTGCCATCCAGTTTGTAAAAGAAAATATTACTTTTACGGCCGAATCCACCCCGATGGATAATTTGATGCTGCAATTGATGGGTGCTTTTGCACAGTTCGAACGTGAGATAATTTTAGAGCGGCAAAAGGAAGGAATAAAACTCGCCTCTGCTCAGGGGAAGTACAAAGGTCGGGTACATAAATTGAAACCTGATCAGGCTGAAGCTTTGCGACAAGACTGGAAGGAAGGGAAGTACCCTTCAAAAATGGCATTAGGAAAAGCTTTTGGGATTAGTCGTCAGGCGGTATACCGATATTTACAAGTTAGTGAATAGCTTATTGGGATTGGCAACTAAATTTAGTTTAACTTATAAAAATCATGAAACATTGTTCGAATTTTAAGCGTGGAACATAAATAATCAATAAAAAGCCGCTCTGGTACCCTATGCCCCACAACGGCTTGATCTAATATACTGAAATTTAATGATAAATATCAAGTATTTCGTATAAGGTGTATTATGTTATTTTTAGAAAAACTTAACTTAAATAGATAAATCTAATATATTATCTTTCTCACAATTTCATAAATATCAATTATCTAATAAGCTTTAAATCCTCTTGCTAAGTCTGTATGCTGTTTTATCAGAAAGATACTATAGAGGGTAATATGCATAGTTTTTCTGTAAAAGAATTGGATCAGTTGATTGAAAATGATCTAAAGGAAAAGAAAAAATCTAGTAAGTTATTGATTGGATATAAACTATTTAATGATCTAATGAATGACCCTAAATTTTATGCAGAAGTGACAGATTCAGCCCTGAGTGCCACAAAACGAAAATATAAGAACCTCAAGATCAAGATTACGACGGATAAATATCAACTTCATTTTGAATAAAACATAAAAAAGAGAGCTAGCAGCTCTCTTTTTTATGATAGAAGTGTACTCACTAGTACACTTCTATCATATCCATTTTACATAATGGTCATTATGAATAGTTATTACAATTTCATTAATTATCATATAGATATATTTTTTTGACTTCGTATAAGGTGTATTATGTTTATTTTAGAAAAACTAATTGATTCTTGAAAGTAAACAGGCTTCCATTATCAGATATTAAGAGGTCTCAAATTCTTTCTGATAATAGATTAACTAATACTTTTAATTCATCTCGTAATTGATTTAAGTTATCAAACTCAATGTTCTTGGTAAGCTCTTTAGGAATCTTTTCTGCTTCAGCAGATAAGTCTCGCCCTTTATCTTTTAATGAAATAAGAACTCGTCTTTCATCATTAGGATCACGTGATCGATTAATTAGACCAGATGTCTCCATTCTTTTTAATAGTGGGGTTAATGTTCCACTATCAAGATGTAAAATTTGTCCAAGATCACCCACACTTACACATTCTTTTTCCCACAAAACCAACATCACTAAATATTGAGGATAAGTGAGTCCGAGAGGTGTAAGAAAAGGGCGATAAGCTTTTACGATTAAATTAGATGCAGCATAAATAGGAAAACATAGTTGCTCATCTAAGCAAAGCTGATTCTTGGACATAGCTTTTTATTTGGTATAGACAGTGGTAGACACCTGTATATTACCTCGAATAGCATTGGAATAAGGACATACTTGATGCGTTTGTTCCACGATTTTCTCTGCATCAGCTTGTGAAATACCTGAAAGTGTGACATCTAAGTGTACTGTCAAGGCAAATCCACCATTGCCATTAGCAACCATTCCAACAGTACTCAGGACCTCTACATCGTTATCACGGATTTTATATTCTTTATTGCTACGAGTTACATGGATCACTGCATTTCCAAAGCATGCAGCATAGCCAGCTGCAAATAATTGTTCAGGATTCGTTGCATCACCTTTACCACCTAATTCTTTTGGCAAAGCCAATTTTAGTTCTAAGATACCATCTTCACTACGAATATTTCCTGAACGTCCACCGATTGCTTTAACCTGGGTAGAATAAAGATTACTCATTTTGATTACCTTTAAATAAATACATTGTGTGCAATATAATTGCACACAATGTATTTATGTCAACTGTTTTTTATATTCCATTTAACATAATGGTTGTTATATGAAATGCAACTAAATTCAGTTGCATTTTTTAATTTCAGGGGACTATACTTAGTCGTAACTGAGTAGGGCTAAAATATGGGTAAAACGGAAAAGTTATTGGAAAAATTTGGAAATTCAAAAAATACGTTTCCATATAAAGATTTAGTCGTTTTACTGAGCCAGCTCGGCTATGAAAAATTTGAAATGGCAGGCTCTCGTGTTCGGTTTTTTAATGAAAAAACTGAACATATGATTTTACTGCATAGACCACACCCTGAAAATGAAATCAAAGGTGGGGCATTGAAAGCTGTAAAACAGGCACTCAAGCAGGAGGGATTTTTATGAGCTATTTAAAATACAAAGGTTATCTCGGAACAATTGAGCCTGATCTTGAAACAGGTGAGTTATTTGGAAAACTTGCTTTTATTCGTGATCTTATCACCTATGAAGCGGAAACTTTAAAAGCCCTTGAGAAAGCTTTTCAGGAATCTGTAGACGGCTATTTAGAATCATGTGCTGAACTAGGAAAATCTCCTGATCAACCATTCAAAGGCACTTTTAATGTCCGTATTAGCCCTGAATTGCACCGTAAGGCGGTTTTAGCATCAAGTAATTCTCTAAATGCCTTTGTCAGTGATGCGATTCAAGAAAAGTTAATGCGTTTAGGTGCGTAATTTATTGAAGCCTAGGCTACTACCTAAAAATTGAAAAACTCAGCAAAAATGGGAGCTTAAAGCTCCCATTTTTAGTTTTGTATAAGGTGTATTATGTTAATTTTAGGAAATCTAAATACTCTTTTGATTCATACTTCTTTAAAAACTTTTTTTCTAAGCCATAGCGAAACTGTCACTAAGGCAATCAATACAGGCACTTCAACAAGCGGTCCAATCACTGTTGTGAAAGCTACAGGTGAAGCTAATCCAAAAGTGGCAATCGCTACAGCCAGTGCTAATTCAAAATTATTGCCTGCCGCAGTAAAGGAAATAGCAGTCGTTTTGGCACTGTTGCAAATAGAGATTTGAGTCGATGATGTTCCCTTTAAAAAGTGCTTAGAGACCGAAAACCCTGTTGATTAGACACACTTCACCCTGAGGCTGACCATAATAAAATGACGATGCTTGTCCTTTACGTAGTGCACGCATGACTTCAATACCTTTAATTGTGGCATAAGCCGTCTTCATAGATTTGAATCCTAATGTGGCCCTGATGATTCGCTTTAACTTACCATGATCACATTCAATGACATTATTTTTATACTTAATCTGCCTGTGCTCAATATCTACTGGACATTTTCCTTCTCGCTTTAATCGTGATAAAGCATGGCCATAGGTCGCTGCTTTATCTGTATTGATGACCCTTGGAATTTGCCATTTTTTCACCGTATTGAAGATCTTTCCTAGAAAACGGCTTTGTTGCATAAACATTCAAAAGCTGAGTTCTCCCCAATCCATTCAAATTTAAGACACAACTTGGGTGCGAGGTCTACCTAATTCCGTAAATCTATTCAGAACTGCCACACGCGCATGAATTTCATTGACCTGACTTTGAAAATGTCTTGCCGTCAGCCTATCACCTAATAATTTGATGCAATGCATCTTGGTTTCCACCAAACTACGACGGTGATAACCCGACCATTTTTTCCATAGGGTTCTACCTAAATGTTTAACCGTTTGAAGTAACTCATTTCGTTCTATTGAACTTATTTTAGAATCTTTCCAGGGCTTGGCATTCTTTCTGGGTGGAATTACTGCATGTGCTTGACGATCTGAAATCACTTTTCTGCAGCACTTCGTGTCGTACGCGCCATCGGTATAGACAGAATCTATTCGCTCATCTAGTGGAATTTGATCCAGTAAATCACCTAGTACTTGTGAATCACTGACATTATTTGTAGTAAGCTGAACGGCACGTATTTGCAGTGTTTCAGCATCTATACCAATATGCAGTTTACGCCATTGCCGACGGTATTCAGGCTGATGTTTTTTACGCTTCCATTCGCCTTCACCTAAAAACTTTAAACCCGTAGAGTCGACAAGTAGGTGTAACCCATCATGACTTTTCTGATAGCTTATCGCAATATCAATATGCTTTTGTCGTCTACAAAGGGTGGAGTAATCTGGTGCTGTCCAATTCAAGCCACAGAGTTTAATCAGGCTTTGAACAAAGCCAGTAACCATACGTAAAGAAAGACGGAATAGAGATTTGATCATTAAACAGCATTGAATCGCTGTATCGGAATAAGTTTGATTTCGTCCTTGCTTGCCTTGTGGTTGTGCATACCATTGCGTCTTAGGATCAAACCAGATTGAAATATTTCCTCGCTTGATTAAAGCTTGGTTATACGAGGACCAATTGGTTGTACGATAGATTTTAGGTGTAGGCTTCTTCATCTGGAAATTATATTACTGAAGAAGCCTTCAAGAATAGCTTTGTGCAACAAAGCCATGCAGTAATGTTAAATTTCCTCAATTCCCTTATTTTGAAATTCTCTTATTCAATACCCACGACAGTGGTTATATAGCCTGTTGTTAATAGAATTGATAGACCTAATAACATCTCAAATAAAATGGCATGACTAAGGTGTTTAGCGAATTTAGGATGTTGAAGACGCGGGGTGAAATACCATTTGTTGAAGGCAGCTAAAAGTAGAATACCTATAACAAAAAACATTTTAACCATGAAACCATAGCCATATGCGGTATTGATTAAGGTATTAAAATCTTTAATTAAAAGAAGAGCTACACTAGCGCCACAGGCGATTAATATCCCAACAATGAAAGCAGCAATACGTCCAAATACATGCATGCGATCTTTTAAAGGTAAACCACTTATTTCCCGGCTGGTTTTCCATAACGGATATAAAGACCCCATCCATAAAGACATAACTAGAATATGGATTGATAATAAAATTTGAGCAAGTAAGGTTAAATTAGCGACATGTCCGAGCTGGGAAAAACTAAAAATAATCGGGAGAAGTAAAACACAAAATATTGAACTTTCAATTATAGAAAAATGACCTTTGTTCCTGTTAAGTTTAACCACCATGAGAAGAAGTAAAAGAGCAAAACTAATAGAACGAAGAACGTATATATACCCCGTCGGAGTATTAACCAATATATTAATATACGTGGGGTCCACCATCCCTGTAATACCAGTATTGGCAAAACTACCAATCAGAATAAAAAATCCCAAGGTACTGGAAATTAGGCCTAATCCAGCGCCAATTGTAATATATTTAAGAATCGATTCTTTTAGTTCAAGATATTGTCTAAGTAAAAAATAGCAAAAGGCTCCACCAACGACAAAAGCTACACTTAAATATAAAATAACCTTAGTTAACCAAGTGGCCCACATCCAATATTCAGAAATCATTATTTTTGTCCATTCTAGAACAACATGCCAGCACCTCACTGACATGTTGAAAGGTAATCAATTCTTATTTAGTTGATTTGATAGTGAAACTATATTCACCATTCATGTTGTGACCATCTTTCCCCATTGTTGTCCAGACAACGGTATATTTACCTTTTTTCAGTTTCGGAAGAGCGACATCAAAGGATTTCTTTAAGTCATGAGTAACTTCATATTTTAAAGGAACATCTCTTCGCTGAGCATCCAGTAACTTAATATTCATCAACATAACCTCTGCACCAAAGTTAAGGGTCAAGTTCTTTGGTTGACTAAGGACAGATGCATTTTCCGCAGGAATCGCACTCACTAAACTCACATGAGCGAACGTAGTTGTAGTAGCCACAATCATCGTTGCAGCTACTAAAACATGACGTAGAGCAGTCATTTTATTTTGAAATAATTTCATTTACGTTTCCTCTTGATTCGTTAGTTCATTAGAGATGACTTTATAAAATCTGTATTTAATGAGACCACATCATCTCCTCTTATATTTCAATTATTAGTGAGAGACAGAGACAGAGCGATGACTTCAAAATTACATTTTTGTCATTTTTAAAATTTAAAATCTTTAACTATTAAAATAATCTTATTGAAAAATAATGATCATTTAACAAACAAATTATGTAGGTGGTTGATTTATGAAATGTAGTAATCATTTTGTCTAAGAAAATAGTAGCTATTTAATTTTTTATATTTTAGTTTAAATATAAACATGTTATGTTTAATTTGATCTAATATAAATTTGTGGGCTAAGCACATGACTCAAACACGTCCAAGAATGACCAAATTATTTGAACAGCTTGGTTTAGCTTCTACTGAAGAAGCAATTGCAAAATTCATAGAGAGCCATCAGCTAGCTGGAGATGTTTTTTTAACACAAGCAATTTTTTGGACTGATGCTCAACGTCATTTTTTAGAAGAAAAACTACACTCTGATGGTGAATGGACGACAGTGATTGATCAATTAAATGAGTCTTTACATGAAAATTCAGTAAAATAATTTTCCGTTAGTATTAAGGATCTACATTCTTCCCTGCATTGAATACAACTCATTCATACAGTAGTACTGTTTTGGAGATGGAATCTCTATTATATAAGTAGTAGATTCCTTACTCTGAAATTTGGATTATAAACCCTAATATTAAAAATAATCTTCTTTACCTTCTATCGGCTTTGTTGCACAAACATTCAAAAGCTAAACTTCTTCCAAGTTATCTAAATTTAAGTGGCAACTTGGGTGTGAGGTCGACCTAAATCTGTAAATTTATTTAATACGGCCACACGTGCATGAATCTCATTGACTTGGCTTTGAAAGTTTCTCGCACGGAGTTTATCGCCTAATAATTTGATGCAATGCATCTTGGTTTCGACCAAACTTCGGCGATGATAGCCTGACCAATTTTTCCATATTGTTCTTCCTAAACGTTTAACTGTTCGAAGTAATTCATTTCGCTCTAGCGAGCTGGTCTTTGTATCTTTCCAAGGTTTCGCATTTTTTCTAGGAGGAATCACTGCATGTGCTTGCCGATCTGCAATGACCTGACGGCATTGCTTGGTGTCATAAGCCCCATCAGTATAGACAGAGTCAATCTGCTCATCTTGTGGAATCTGATCGAGTAAATCACCAAGCACTTGTGAATCACTCACGTTATTGGTTGTAAGCTGAACTGCTCGTATTTGAAGGGTTTCAGCATCTATCCCAATATGAAGTTTACGCCATTGGCGACTATATTCAGGTTGGTGTTTCTTACGCTTCCATTCACCTTCGCCTAGAAACTTTAAGCCAGTAGAATCGACGATGAGCTGGAGACCATTACTGCTTTTTTGATAGTTAATTGCAATATCAATATGCTTTTGTCTTCTGCAGATGGTGGAATAGTCTGGTGCTGTCCAATCTAATCTACAAAGATGAATGAGACTTTGCACAAAGCCAGTGACCATGCGTAAAGAAAGACGAAATAAGGATTTGATCATTAAACAGCATTGGATGGCTGTATCTGAATAAGTTTGATTTCGACCATGTTTACCTTTGGGTTGAGCGTACCATTGAGTCTTGGGATCAAACCAAATTGAGAGATTTCCTCGATTTATTAATGCACTGTTATAAGAAGACCAATTGGTTGTACGATAGATTTTAGGTGTGGGCTTATTCATTTGAGAATTATATTGTGGAATAAGCCTTTAGAGATAGGTTTGTGCAACAAAGCCCCTTCTATCTAATAAATATACCAATAAGTTTAATAATTAAATTATCCACCCTTTTTTCTATAAAAAACTATTTTGATCAACTGTATTTTTTCTTTAAAGGAATAACAGTGTAAATTACATTAAGAATGTGTCTCTAACTAGCCTTGGAGTCATCTAATTATTTCATTTTTATTTTTTTAAGCACATAAAATCATAACAACTTTAATAGTTTTAAAAGATTAATATTAAATAAAATTTTTGTCATCTCAGCATAGACTATATATTTCGAGAAGATCTCAAAATTACATTTTTGTCATTTTTAAAAATAATTAATTAATAGTGCTAAAATTTTTAAGAGAGACAGAGAATAACCAAAAATTTCATCAGTTTAGTAGTCAAATTCCTAGACTCTGTTCAGTACTAAAACATAGCTTTTACTTCCAAATTATTTAAAGGAAAAAATTATGATGAAATTCAAAAACATTTTTTTGGGCTTATGTATCGCAGCCGCGTCATTGAATACATTTGCACAGCAATCCGATGAACACAAAGATCACCACCCTGAAAAAACAGCACCATCTGCAGTAACAATTAAGCAAACAGTTACCAGCACCACTGCTACAGATAAAATGGCTGCAATGGATCAACACATGAAGGCGATGCAAGCCATGCATGAGAAGATGATGGCTGCAAAAACCCCACAAGAACGTCAGAAACTTATGGCTGAGCACATGAAACTCATGCAAGGAGGTATGAGTATGATGAAACAGATGGGCAGCCAAAGCATGAATGCAAATATGGCTGACCGTCAGCAGATGATGGAAAAACGTATGGACATGATGCAATCCATGATGCAGATGATGATGGACTGTATGCCTCCGTCAGCAACTAAATAGTTACCCATGAATTAGGGGAAAGCACCATGAATCACCAACACCAAGAAAATAATTCAGTACCTAACTTCTGGTCTACACGTTATGCCATTGGTCTAATCGTGCTGGGCGGTATCGCAGCTTATTTTCTATTAACGGAACATTTAGCCCACGTTATCGGTGCTTTGCCTTATTTATTCCTTTTAGCGTGTCCACTGATGCATATTTTTATGCATGGTGGTCATGGGCATAACCACTCGCAGCAAAAAAAATCCGATATATCTGATAACAAAAAATAGCTCTTATCAGGAGATCCATCATGAATCATGCGGAATCGGCTTATGGTTTATGGACGCTGGTTATCATTAACTCAGCAGTTTTTATCATGTTCGCTTTCAGTTTTTTTAGACCTTCCACTGCGCGCGATTGGCGTACATTTGGGGCCTTTTCGGCTTTTATCATTGCTCTATTTGTCGAAATGTATGGTTTTCCTTTAACCATTTATCTGTTATCTGGTTGGCTTCAAACTCGCTTCCCTCAACTTGACTTACTTTCTCATAATGCAGGTCACTTGTGGTCAACGCTATTAGGTGAAAAAGGTGATCCACATTTTGGCATTTTGCATATCGCCAGTTACGTTTTCTTGGGCTATGGATTTTACCTGTTATCAACGTCATGGCACGTGCTGTACAACGCGCAACGTCAGCATTCTTTAGCGATCACAGGCCCTTATGCACGTATACGTCACCCACAATACGTGGCTTTTGTGATGATCTTGCTGGGTTTTTTATTGCAATGGCCAACTTTACTGACACTGATTATGTTTCCAATCCTACTCTTAATGTACAGCCGCTTGGCAATTAAGGAAGAGGCTGAAATGAGTAAACAGTTTGGCGCTGTCTATGACAGCTATGCTCAACAGACTCCGAGATTTATTCCAAAATTCGGCCATAAAACCACTTTTCCATAAGAGAATTATTTATGTCAGATCAAAAAAATCATAACCAGGACCATATGGCACAGGCTACAACAGACGTACTGAAAGACCCAGTCTGTGGTATGACCGTCACTGAAGAATCGAAATACCATGAGGAATTTAAGGGGAAAACTTACTTTTTTTGCAGTGATAAATGTCAATCAAAGTTTCATAGCAGCCCGGTGCAATATATCGCTAAACCCGCAACGACGACTGCCGATGCACATACACAGCATCATCAGACTGTTCAACACGTTAATGCGGCAAGCACAACAGGTACGACCATCTATACATGCCCAATGCATCCAGAAATCAGGCAAGATCATCCTGGAAACTGTCCTAAATGCGGAATGACACTGGAGCCACTCATTCCTGAATTAGAGGAAGATGAGAATCCGGAGTTACGTGATTTCCGCCGACGCTTCTGGTGGACACTGCCATTGACCATCATCGTGACTTTTTTGGCGATGTTTGGTCATCAAATGAACCTGTTCAATATGGCTGTTCAGAGCTGGATTGAACTGGTGTTGTCACTCCCAATTGTACTTTGGGCAGGTTGGCCATTTTTTTCCCGGGGTTGGCAATCGGTTGTGAATCGCAGCCCGAACATGTGGACGCTGATTGGTTTGGGCACTGGAGCTGCATTTATTTATAGTGTGGTCGCAACCATTGCACCGCAAATCTTCCCAGACTCATTTATTTCCATGGGTCGTGTCGCTGTTTACTTTGAAGCTTCAGCGGTCATCATTTCATTGACCCTACTGGGACAAATATTGGAGTTAAAAGCACGTTCGCAAACTTCTGCTGCAATTAAGTCACTCCTTGGGCTCGCTCCTAAAACAGCTCGCCGAATCCTGCCTGATGGAACTGAAGAAGATGTTCCTCTAACGCATGTCCATGTAGGAGATTTACTCAGAATTCGCCCAGGTGAAAAAGTGCCTGTGGATGGTGTAATCACTGAAGGAAGTAGTTCAGTGGATGAATCGATGCTGACAGGTGAACCTTTACCGATCACTAAACGCATCGGTGATAAAGTCATTGGTGCTACCCTGAATACCAATGGTTCCCTAATCATGCGTTCAGAGAAAATTGGTTCAAGTACCATGTTATCCCAGATCGTACAGATGGTGGCGCAAGCTCAACGATCGAGAGCACCAATGCAACGCATGGCTGATCAGGTTGCAGGTTGGTTTGTCATGGCTGTAGTAGCCATTGCCTTGCTTACCTTCTTTGGATGGGGACTGTTCGGCCCAGAAGAGTCGAGCTGGGTTTATGCATTAATCAATGCTGTGGCAGTACTCATTATTGCCTGTCCTTGTGCACTAGGCTTGGCAACTCCAATGTCTATCATGGTTGCAACGGGTCAAGGTGCTACTCATGGTGTGTTGTTCCGCGATGCAGCAGCCATTGAGAATCTACGCAAGATTGACACACTAATCATCGATAAAACAGGTACGTTAACTGAAGGACGCCCTGTATTCGATCGTGTGGTTGCCGCATCAGGTTTCGATGAATCTGAAGTATTACGTTTAGCCGCCAGTCTTGATCAAGGCAGTGAACACCCGCTAGCCGAAGCGATTGTAAACGCAGCACACGAACGTGGCCTGTCTCTTGAAACACCAGATAATTTTGAATCAGGCTCAGGGATTGGTGTTCGAGGTCAAGTGGGCGATCGTCAGTTAGCTTTGGGCAACACAGCACTGATGGAGCAATTAGGTATCTCGGTACAATCTCTGATTCCGCAAGCCGAAGAGCTGCGTTCAGAAGGTGCAAGTGTGATGCATCTAGCCATCAATGGTGAATTGGCCGGCCTGCTTGCAGTATCCGATCCCATCAAAAAAAGTACCCCTGAAGCACTTGCCACCCTGAAGGAAGCTGGACTACGTATCGTGATGGCAACAGGAGATGGTCTCACCACTGCCCGTTCAGTCGCAGCACGTCTGGGTATTGATGAGGTACATGGTGAAGTTAAACCCGCAGATAAACTCGAACTTGTCAGCAAATTGCAGAAGCAAGGTCGCATCGTGGCAATGGCCGGCGATGGAATCAATGATGCACCAGCACTAGCCAAGGCTGATGTCGGTATCGCTATGGGGACCGGAACTGATGTCGCAATGAATAGTGCCCAAGTTACGCTGGTCAAGGGAGATTTACGAGGGATTGCTGTTGCCCGTTCACTTTCGGAAGCTACTGTCGGCAACATGAAACAGAACCTCATGTTTGCTTTCCTTTACAATGCTTTGGGTGTCCCTATCGCGGCTGGCGTACTATATCCATTTACCGGTTGGTTGTTGTCACCGATGATTGCCGCCTTGGCTATGAGTTTGAGTTCAGCTTCAGTCATCACGAATGCCCTTCGCCTGCGAAATAAAAAGTTATGATAGAGAGTTCTTTTCTTCCACCAGATGTACCAGGTCTTATTGCAGCACTTGCCATCGGCCTGCTCATTGGTTTAGAACGAGGATGGCACGATCGTGAATTGCCCGAGGGCAGCCGAGTAGCAGGCCTACGTACCTTCACATTGACAGGATTGCTCGGAGGAGTGCTCGGTCATTTACAACCAAACTTCGGGCCTTGGCCGCTGGTCGCGGCCGTATTAGGGCTTTCCTTATTATTAACAGTGTCCTACGCGCGTACCGCAAAACTTTCCGGTAATCTAAGCGCTACCACGACGATCGCGATGCTGTTGACATTAGTTTTAGGTGCATATGCATCCCATGGTAATGTTACTTTAGCATTAACCGCGGCTGTAATCGTCGCTGTATTTTTGGATCTCAAGCCAACCTTACACGGTTGGCTACGCTTGATAGAGCATCGTGAATTAACCGCATCCCTGCAGTTGCTGGTACTTTCTGTCGTTATATTACCCTACTTACCCAATACGGGTCTGGGACCTTTTGCTGCATTAAATCCTTACCAGTTATGGTGGGCAGTGATCCTGATTGCCGGACTCTCTCTGGCAGGTCATTTTGCCATGCGGCTTACCGGTTCAGAAAGAGGCATATTCTGGACAGGTCTATTGGGTGGTTTGGCATCTTCTACAGCTGCAACTGTCGCACTGGCACGCTATACACGCCAGCACCCCGTCATGGTCAGTGCTGCTATTTCTGGAACATTGGCTGCCTGTGGCATCATGTTTTTTCGTATGGTTGTGCTGATAGGCGTCATTGAGCCAGCATTGCTAAGCACTTTTGGTGGTGCAATGATGATTGCGGGAATCCTTCTGCTGGGTATGGCATTGTGGAGACAACGCCAAATTACCAGCGCTGAAAACAACGATCGAACAATAGAAGCAATGGCTCCTTTTGATCTTGGGACAGCATTCAGCTTCGCTGCTTTCCTGGCTGTCATGGCAGTCTTGGTCCCGGCAGCAAAACAATGGTTGGGCACCAGCGGCATCTTCGTATTATCGACTATTTCTGGGCTAGCAGACGTAGATGCTATTTTAGTCTCACTTGCCCGCCTGCATAGTACTGAAGGCTTAACAACAAATGTGGCTGCTGTCGCGCTAGGGCTGGCCACACTGAGCAACATGTTAAGCAAAGCGACAATTGCATGGATGACAGGGGGGGCACAGTTTGGCCGAGCTATCATATTTGGCTACACAATTGCCATGATAGGTGCTGGCGTAGCTCTGGCTCTCAGTTTGAGCTTTATGTAAGGTCAACTCGGGTAAATGGAAGATGTTCAAAAAATGAGTTAAAATGATTCCCCTTGCATGGATTCACTTTGAAAAACAATGGTAAAAATGATTCGACCATTGAGGGATTCAGCCTGGATGGTCGCTCCAAGCATATCAAGAATAGATTTTGTTATCGCGAGCCCTAAGCCGGTTCCTTCTTCTGTTCTTTGTCTAGATGCATCTGTTCGATAAAATCGATCAAATAACCTGGATAGTTGTTCAGGAGAGATTTCAGGGCCTTCATTTTCAATTGAAAATATTGTGTTATCTAAATTCTGTTGAAGTTTTATGCGTATTGTAGAATTCTTATTTCCATATTTAACTGCATTAGATAATAGATTGCTGAGTGCTCGACGTAACATAGCAGGATCACCTTTGACATTTCCAGATCCTGTTTGTTGAAGCGTCATATTTTTTTCGGCAGCTAGCGCATCATAGAAATCAAATAAGGCTGTAACTTCTTTAACCAGGTCAATATTCTGTAAGTTCTGTAATTTTAGGCCATGTTCTGCTTTTGCCAAGAAAAGCATATCGGATACCATTCGAGCCAAACGTTCTAATTCTTCTAAATTAGAAAATAGTACTTCTTGATAGGTACTGGTATCTCGTTTACGGGCAAGACATACTTGAGTTTGAGTCATTAAGTTATTAATCGGTGTTCTAATTTCATGCGCTAAATCAGATGAAAAATCGGAAAGCCTTTCTAAAGCTGATTCTAGTCTGTCGAGCATATCATTGAAGGCAATTGCTAATGATTTTAGTTCTGTTGGTGTGTGCTCAACTTCTAAACGTTCTGAAAGATGTTGGGCAGAAATGCCTTCTGCGACCTTAGCCATTTTTTGCACGGGTCTTAAACCTCTCCAGGTTGCAAACCAGCCTAAAAACATTAAACAAATCGTACCGGCTAAACCAATGTAAAAAAGTTGACGCTTAAAATCATTTAAAAAATGTAGATGTTCAGATGTATCGATCCCCACAATAATGCGTACAGATTGTATTTCAGTATTTTTGTTTATATCCGTGTTGTAGATCATGCCACGATAGGTCTTATTCTTAATTTTCCATTTAATCCAAGGGTTATTTGCTGACTTGATTAACTGTTGAGTATTAATGATTGAAGATGCTGAACTAAATAAAATCTGACCTGCCGGTCGTTCTATTTGGACCATAAGATCATGGTGTCCAACTAAAGCATCTTTCAAATATAGATCAAGTTCTGGAGAATTTTTAGGATGCTGTTGGAGAAGATTCTGAATAAGCTGGATTTTACCTTCTAATTGGGTACGATCTTGCGTTTCAAAATGATGCATCACTAATTTATGGATGAAAAACCCCATCATAATGAGAATGCATATAGTCGATAATGAGAAAATAATACCAATACGAAAACTGATAGATTTGAAGAATTTATTATTCATCTTCTACCTCTAATACATACCCCATTCCTCTAATATTTTGAATTAACTTAGGGGTAAAATTACTATCTACTTTATTTCTTAATCGTTTAATAGCTACTTCAACTACATTTGTATCACTATCAAAGTTCATATCCCAAATTTGAGATGCAATAAGTGCTCTTGGTAGAATTTCACCTCTTCTACGCATAAAAAGCTCCATAAGAGCAAATTCTTTAGCCGTTAAATCAATGCGTTGACCTGCTCGTGTTACCCGACGTTTTCTCAAATCAAGTTCTAAATCAGCAATCTTAATAATATTATTATCTTCTCTTTGTTGCCCTCGTCTAAGGAGCGTTTTTATTCGAGCTAGAAGCTCTGCAAAAGCAAAAGGCTTAACTAAATAATCATCAGCGCCTAGCTCTAATCCTTTTACTCGATCTTCGATTTGATCTCGGGCGGTAAGAAAAAGAATGGGCATTGTTTTACCGCTGCTACGAATATCATTGATAATATTCCAACCATTTAGTCCAGGTAACATCACGTCTAAAATAATTAAGTCATACTCTTCAGAAAGAGCTTGATGTTTACCCGTTAACCCATCTGTAACCCAGTCCGTAATATAGCCAGCTTCGGATAAACCTTGCTTGAGATAATCACCAGTTTTTTGTTCATCTTCAACTAATAGTATTCTCATTTCCGAATCCTAAGTCATTCATTAAAACTATAATAACGTTATAAAACATCTGATCGAGATAGATTACAAAAATGTCATTTTCAAGTCACTTAGATGTTCAGTGCTTCACTTTATTGTAGTAGCAAGAAATTAACTTTTAGAGAAACTTATGAAAACTGTA
>NZ_AP019743.1 GCF_006757745.1 Acinetobacter radioresistens DSM 6976 = NBRC 102413 = CIP 103788
TCCTGATAGTTACGCACCGACTGAATAAAAAAACGCTCTCCATCGGGGAAGTGAATAGAAAGTGCATCAAAGAAGCGTGTTAACACCGGGTCACCGTCGTTCCAAAAAACTGGAACATCACTTAAATCAAACCGCGGCTTACGTGGCTGGATATTGATCATATGAGTCATGGCGAGAGTTTCCTTGTAAAGGCATCGAATGTCTGTAAACCTGCTATCACATTTGACCTTGAGCAATATTTTTCACCTTGGTCAGGCACAGCAAATATCACACAAGAATTCAACGGGTATTGGTCAAATGACCAAATGCATATTTTGAATATATATTGGTCGATTGACCAAATGTCAAGCCTGTCCTCAAAATTTGATAGAATGAGTTAACAACGCAGCAGGTGAGCCAGATCATCTTTGACATCGAATATAGCTACCAGACCTTTTGGCAGAGGTGTTTTTTTAATGTTAGTTTTTTTACATTAGAGTGTGTTGACGTTTGAAAATATTGATTGCAAATTGGAGGCAGACTCAGAGAATTAAAGCTCTCCCCATCCGAGTCCACCATGCCACGCTTTATGCTGAACGACCAACATTGAGCAAAGATTTCTCCTATGCTCAAGCAACAGGACATTGATCACAAACCAAATTTACGGCTCACCGTAGAAGCCATGCTCTACAGAATGTGGGTGAAATGTCCATGGCTAGACCTACCTCCTGACTGAGTTTGGTCAGCAGCCTAATCTCTACAAAAGATACAACGACTGGTCAGCAAAAGGTTTTTTCCAAAGCATACTCAGGGTTTTATCTACTGACTCTGATATAGAGTAGGGGTTATGGATAGCAATTACGTCAAGGCACATCAACATAATGCACGTGCTGCAACTCACGATCAGGAGGCGATTGGCTTAAGTCGAGGTAGCAAGACAAGTAAGATCCATCTTGCCGTAGATGGGTATGGATTACCCATCGTGTTTGCGATCACGGGTGGTGAATTACACAAAGCCAAAGCTGCACCTGACTTGCTCTCACAGGTATCTATCGATGCCATTCTGATTAACATCTGAATCAGCGTAATGCAAATCTAGCCTGATGTAGTTTTAAGCTACCCCATCAACGCCTGTACCGCAATCGACTCATCCGCCAACCGCAGTGGATCGACCGCCGTACCAGCCGTGATCAGCTTTTTGCTTAGCATAAACTCCTGCGGACGATTCACACAATCCGCCGCAATCAGGCGACCCGCCTGCAAATAAAACGCTGCAAAGCTACGCCTTTGCTGCACATCACCCCGAATCACGATCTGATCATACCCCTGACTGAGTCCCGCAATCTGCAACTTTAGATCATACTGATCTGACCAAAACCAAGGCAAACTCTTCGAGGTCCGCTGTAAGCCACACAAGGTCGCCGAGGCAATTTTGGCCTGTTCATTGGCGTTTGGTACCGACTCCAAGCGCATCCGCCGCTGATAAATCGGATTAAACGCATTGGCACAATCCCCGATGGCCACAATCTCTGGCGCACTGGTACGGCAATACTCATCAATCACAATACCATTGTCCACCTGCAAGCCCGCGTCCAGCGCCAACTCGATATTCGGTACAACCCCGACCCCGATGATCACCAGATCTGCATCGAACATCGAACCATCGGCACACAGCACCGCTTGCGCCCGCCCCTCACCCGTGATCGCCGTGACCGACACACCGGTATGAATCGTCACACCCTGTTCGCGATGAATCCGCGTATAAAAGTCCGACACTTCCGGTGCAGTTACCCGCTGCAAAATCCGCTCGGCGGCTTCCAAGACCACCACCTGCATGCCCTGCTCGGTCAATGCGGCGGCTGTTTCAAGACCGATATAGCCACCACCGATCACCACTGCTTTGCCGTTGGGTTGTACAAATGGCTGGATAGCCTGTACATCGCTGATATTTCTAAGATAATGCACACCTGCCAAATCAGACCCAGCCAGCGACACCGTCCTGACTCGTGCACCGGTACACAGCGCCAACTGGTCATACGCAAGCGTACTGCCATCTTGTAGTGTCACGCTGCGCGCTGCCCGATCAATCGCAACCACCCGCCCGTGCCGAAATTCGATCTGATTTTTTTGATAAAAAGCGGCTGGCCGAATCAATAACTCATCGACCAGTTGTGCACCGCATAAAAAGGTCTTGGACAACGGCGGTCGATGATACGGCAAATACGGCTCATCGCCGATCACCACAATCTCGCCCTGCCAGCCATCTGGCCGCAGACTTGCCGCCAACTGCGCCGCAGCATGACTTGCGCCAATGATGACGATTGTTTGCATATGAATTCACTCAGTTCATGGTTGATGCACAGCATCAATTGTTGCCGACGACAGTTGCAAAATGCCTCTGTCGCCTATTTTGATACCTACGCTTTGGCAGTCAGTTTGACCATCATCTTGGCATAGCCGCGCACAAAGTTAGACTGCACCAACTCTGGCTCACCCAATACCTCAATATTGTCGAAGCGAAGCAATAACTCCTCCCACAGAATCCGCAACTGCATCTCGGCCAAGCGATTGCCCATACAGCGATGCACACCAAAGCCAAATGACAAATGATTGCGTGCACCTTTACGATCAATCAAAAACGCATCTGGCTGTTCAATCACCCGCTCGTCACGATTGCCCGAGGCATACCACATTAAGATCTTGTCGCCCTTACGGATGGTTTGGCCGTGCATCTCGATGTCTTGCTTGGCGATGCGACGCATATACGCCAGTGGGGTCTGCCAGCGAATGATCTCGGACACCATATTTGGAATCAGGCTCGGTTGGTTTTTCAGTTTGACAAACTGCTCAGGAAACAGGTTCAGCGCATATACCCCGCCGGTCATGGAGTTCCGCGTGGTGTCATTCCCACCGACAATCAGCAAGGCCAAATTGCCCAAAAACTCCATCGGACGGTGAATCAAATCCTTGGTATCGTCATTGCTCAGCATTAAGCTAATCAAATCAAATCCCATCGGCTCACCTGCCGCTTGCTGAGCCGCCTTGGCATGCCACAGCGCGGCAAACTGCTTGGCCATATCAGCGGCGGCATTAAAAAGCACATCGTTGTCGCTAATCTCACCGCCCGTGGCTTCTGCGCTGCCCGCCAACGTATCAGACCAGTACACCAGCTTGTGCCGCTGTTCATACGGAAAATCTAACAAGGTCGCCAGCATGCGTGCGGTGATTTCTTTGGACACCCGCTCCACCCAATCAAACGGCGTATCGAGCGGCAAATCATCCAAAATCTCTTGTACCCGACTGCGGATCAGCCCTTCCATTTCTTTTAAATTTTTCGGTGCGACCACACCTTGTACCGCTTGACGCTGCACATCGTGCTTAGGCGGATCCATTGCAATAAACATTTCCACATCCAGTCCGGCGGGCGGCTTGCCAATCACAATCACCGGTTCCGCCGAAAACAGCTCGTGGGATTTGTCCACGAACACAATATCGTCATAACGGGTAATCGACCAAAATGCACCGAATGGACTGCTTTTTTGGTAATGAACAGGACGCTCGTCGCGTAGCCGCTTAAAGTATGACTGCCATTGATGCTGTCGATATAAAAACGGATTGCTCATATCGATGTCTTCGAGCTTGAGCGTGGCAACATCGGGGATTGGCTTTTCTACAAAATCAGGGAACGGTTGCGCCTGTGTCACCCGTTGCTTGACCTTTTGGAACACCTGCATGCCTTTCACTTGTAAATGCATGGGTATCGGCAGCAGGGCTGAAATTTGGTTTAGTGTGGCTTGCATGTTTTTCATGATTCATTCCTCAATGATGATGCTTAACAGCTGTTGAAATCTGCCGTCACTACATTTGAAACTCAGGCAAATGCACCACCATGCCATCCATTGCATCGGACAATTGAATCTGGCACGCCAAACGAGACGACGCCGTACCTTCTGGTACCATCTCTAGCATGCGCGCCTCTTCGTCATTGGGCTGTCCTGTCGCCGCCAGCCAAGCACCGTCAACGATCACATGACAGGTTCCACAAGCACATTCGCCACCGCAATCTCCATCAATGCCGGATACGCCGTGATCGATAGCCAGTTGCATCAGCGACTTGCCCGCTTCGATGTCAAGTACGGTGGCGGTACCGTCATACTCGATCAATGTAATTTGACCCATTATTACTACTCCTGTGTGGTATACGGTTGCTGGTGACGCCGATGAAAATAGCCATCCCTCTTTACTCATAATAGACATGTATCCATACTGCTTACAGGTCTCTTGTTGACAATATAGGGTCATTAAAAGACGATTATGGCGCTGTAGCCCCATCGTCGATTGCATTTTTCTAGTCGATGTTCTTTCATACTGGTCTGTTATTGAGGTGTTTGAGCCATGTTGCATCCAAGTCTGCTGACTGGTCTCGCCAGTACAAGTGAATCTGCTAATATCCCCTGTAGCTATACCCGTCTGATTGGCCGAGAGCTGGACTTGCAGGCGCGTGACCTACCTAAACTATTAAAATTCACCACGCTGACCGCTGAACAACTGATGCGTGACGACACGATGATCACGGCCAGCCAACAGATTCAAATCTTACAAAATAGCTTGGAGTTGTCCGCATCCGATCAGTTTGGCTTGCGTTTAGGGCAGCGGCTCACGCCGTCAACACATGGCTCGATGGGCTTTTTAATCAATAGCAGCCCGAACTTATTGGCCGTGTTACAAGCGTTTCAAACTTTTTTGCCGACCCGTATGAGTTTGATTAGGCTCGAAACACACACCAATGCTGAGTGGACGACCTGCTTGATTTTCTTTGAGCAGACCTTGAGTCATGCAGTACATCGGCTACTGTCCGAAACTGTTGCGGTGATTTTTTCGGAATGTGCCGAATTTATTGTTGGACGACCGCTGACCGAGGCGGTGATTCAGTTTAGCCATCCCGCCCCCGATCATCATGCCTGTTACGCGGATTATCTTGCCGGTACCTATCAGTTTGATCAGCCACAACTGTCGATCCGAGTGCCGACCGAGTTGTGCTTGATTGCCAATGCATCCGCGCAGCACGATAGCTATCTGCTGGCGATGCAACAATGCGAAATGATCCTCAACCGGCTCAAGACCCAACAACACAGCACCACCTACCAAGTGCAAAAAGCCATGCTGTCCTATCCGCTCGGGCAACTGAGTGAAGAGGATCTGGCTGCAGCCTTGTTTATGAATAAGCGTACGCTGGCCAGACGTCTGGTCAAAGAGAACACGAGTTACCGGCTGATTCGAGATCGGATTTTATCTGAGAAAGCCAGTAGTTATTTACATGACCCTCAAATATCGGTCGAGGCAATTGCCAGCTTACTGAATTACCACGACTCTGCTAATTTTCGGCGCGCGTTTAAACGCTGGTTTGGTGTATCACCAAGTGCTTATCGGCGAAAAATCACCCATCGGCAAGAAGAAAATGACCTGAGAGAATGAGGTTGTTCGTATGATTGTTAATACGTTGAAACATCAATACGCCCTAGAAAAATACCTTAAAACGCTATGTCAGAGATGGCAATCATATGGCAGCCCTCCACTTCCAATCCGATAACCTCAACTCAACCCAACGCTTGCAACCCGCTGTGAACTCTGTAGAGGTTTTAATTCCCATTGCAGCCCATCCACCGTCAATGTCTTCAGTTAGGGGTCGTCTCAGGAAACGGAAAATATAGCACGCTAAGGATTTTCACTCCGACTTCTTTTAACGATATCCAACACGGTATTTTTGCTTAGATTGACCAGCCGACCGACTTGTCGATAAGAGTGTCCAGCAGACACCAACTCCAACACTTTAGGTGCCAGACGATCTGACTTGGTACGTTGACCAGGACGACGACCAAACACAACGCCCCGCGCTTGTGCCGCTGCTACACCAGAGCGCACACGTTCACGTAGTAAATCTCCCTCAAACTCTGCTAATGCAGACATCACAGAAGCCATGAGCTTTCCCTGAGATGTGGAAAGGTCAAACTGCAAACCTGTTTGTGCCACCAGAGATACCCCGAAATGCCCAAGATTGTTGACGCTCACTTAATATTGACCAGCGATGCTCGTTGAATATTGACCAGGCATTTAAGCAATGTAGCGTACTACACTGCTGTGGATAAATCGATCAATTGCTGTTGCTTTTTCTTCACTGATCGACGGTTAAAATAACTCTCCTTTCTCTGCTTCTCGTTTCTTTATACGCTGCTTGGCTTCCTCCGTGCTTTGCTTAAAACGATAGGATTCATTACCCGTTTCGATGATATGGCAATGATGAGTCAGTCGATCCAGCAGTGCAGTCGTCAACTTAGCATCACCAAATACATTGCTCCATTCCGAGAAGCTCAAGTTCGTGATTGTGCGTGATATGTGGCTGACTGGCTTCGATGCTCCGAGCATGCACACGCTCTACATCGACAAACCAATGAAAGGCCATAACCTCATGCAAGCGATTGCACGAGTGAACCGGGTCTACAAGGACAAGATGGGTGGTCTGGTCGTAGATTACCTCGGTATTGCATCGGATCTGAAAGAGGCTCTGTCATTCTACTCTGAGGCAGGTGGTAAGGGTGATCCTGCACTGGTTCAGGACGAAGCTGCAACCATCCTGCAAGAGAAGCTCGAAGTCCTTGATGGCATCATGCATGGCTTCAACTACCAGGAGTACTTCACAGCCGATACCTCTCGTAAGCTGAACATCATCCTGGAAGCAGAGGAACACATCTTAGGCGTAGATCAGGGCGAAGGTAAGACACGATTCTTCAATGCGGTATCAGCTATGTCGCAGGCATTTGCATTAGCTGTACCTCATCCAAGTGCGATGGAAGCAGCACCAGTGGTTGCATTCTTCCAGGCTGTGAAAGCACGACTGGCCAAGTTCAGTGATGGTTCAGGAAAAATCTCAGGCCTGAGCAATGCTGAATTGGAAGCCAAGGTCAAACAAACGATTGACCAGGCTCTTGTTACTGAAAAGGTGGTGGACATCTTTGATGCAGCGGGCATCCAGAAGCCAGACATCTCCATTCTGTCGGATGAGTTCATGCAGGAGATGAAAGGCTACAAGCACAAGAACATTGCACTGGAAACCCTGAAGAAACTACTCAGTGATGAAATCAAGGTAAGAGAACAGCGCAGCGTTACCCAGGGCAAGAAGCTGATGGATATGCTGAGCTCTGCCATTAAGGGCTATCAGAACAAGGTACTGACTGCAGCCGAAGTAATTGATGAGCTCATCAAGTTGGCGAAAACCATCCAGGAATCAGACAAGCTGGCAGAGGAACTCAACCTGACCGAATACGAATATGCTTTCTATTCGGCAGTAGCTGAGAATGAGAGTGCTCGTGAGTTAATGCAAAAGGAGATCCTACGCGAACTCGCTATCGTTCTGACAGAATCCATTCGCAAGAACGTAACCTTGGACTGGACCATCAAAGAAGCTGCTAGGGCGAAACTGAGAGTCATCGTGAAGCGTCTACTCAAGAAGTATGGCTATCCACCTGATATGGCTTTATTGGCTACAGAGACTGTGCTTGAACAGGCTGAACAATTAGCAGATGAATTATCTGCTGCCTAACTTTATTGAAATCAAATTACAATCATTTAACAACTATATTAGTTCTATATGACAACTAATATAGTTGCATTCTACACCTCAAAGCCCAACTCTTTGAGGACTCCAGCATACTTTCTGACAACCTCGGCATCTTGTAGTTCAATCAGCAGCCTTTTCTCTAGATCAGCATAGCTTTCCCCTACTGCAGCTTTTTGGCTTGCAAATGGATCATGGTGAGCTAGCTTGTTGGCAAAGAGTTGGATCTGCTTATCCGTTAGTTTCTTAGCTTTGGTGTGAGTGACTTCCTTTGGTTGCTGCTTAGTGGTGAACGCAAATGAGAAACCACTAATAACACGTCCATTTTTATGTTGCTCATAAGAAGCAATGATGTCTGTTAGTTCATTAATTTGGTTTAACGCTGCATCGAGTACCCGAACTTTGAAATTAGCCATCTTGGTATATTCATGTTCTGCTAATCCAAGCTTAAAGCGAAAGTCGTCTAACTCAAACATAGGTGTCTTGCCAACACTACGCCATTGGATCAGTAACTCGTAAAGACGAATTGCATATTTGCTTGTGAGCGAGCTAATCTGTTTAAGCTGATAAGCAGTAAAAGACTTCTCTAGCTGTGTAATCAATGGGATTACATCTGGTGCAAAAGTTAGTTCTACAATCCCAGCAGAATCAACATAGGCTATTTTGGATACCCAACGTGATTTGACGATCTTTTCCTGCTGAGTCCCCTCATGGATGCCTTTGTAACTGAATTTGCGCTCAAATAGGTTGCTAGCTGCGTTTTTAAGCCCCTCATAGGCCGCATGCTTATCTACATTAAACTGCTTCATATAATGATGAGCATGAACCTCTAACGTGCTATTAGCGTCTACATGCTTGCTTAATTCTCTTGCCTGCACAATTGCCAGGAGAATCAGTCGTTGTTCTGTTGTATCCAAATTATAGCTGGCATTGATTAGTGCATTATCTTTAACTACGAGCTCATTTTGCACTGAGGCTTCCCCATGTAATTATGCAATTAGCATACATCAATAAATAGTGTAGGCACAAGGTGGGAAAATGTAGACTTAAAGGTGGGAAAATGTAGACTTAAAGGTGGGAAAATGTAGACTAATGGGTGGGAAAATGTAGACTTAAAGGTGGGAAAATGTAGACTTATCAGCTCTAAAACACTTGCTATATAAGGCTTACAGCGGTCTTAAAAATAAAAATATTAAAAGTATTTAAAAATAAAAAGATTACTGCTTAAAAATTTAAGAAAATTTCTTGTCTTACGAGTATCAATTTACAGTGATGAATCGGTATAAGGAATAAACCTGGTTTAGGTGGGAAAATGTAGACTAATGCTAAGCCAAAGGAAAATAGGTAAAAAATTATCTTGGTGGGAAAAGGTATCGGTATAAAGAATTGAATGAATACTAAAGAAATAACTCTTTACTTGGTTGCACTGTAAAACTATATTAGATGCAAATTAGTTCTAAATTATACCTAAAATGATTGTATTAATTGGAAGCCAGAAAGGTGGATGTGGCAAATCTACAATAGCTATCAACATTGCTGCTTATCTTGCCAAACATAACAAAGACATCGTACTTGTTGATGCAGATCCTCAGCAAAGCTCAGCTAACTGGGTAAAAGACCGCGATGAAACCAGTCTACCCAAAGTACATTGTGTTCAACGCTATGGCGATATTAAGAATACACTGAAAGACCTAGATGGCCGTTATGACTATGTAATTGTCGATGTTGCTGGACATGACAGCAAAGAGCTTAGAACAGCAATGTTAACGGCACATTACCTGGTAGTACCATTTAGACCATCACAATTCGACTTGGATACTTTGCCTCATCTGTCAGAAGTCATTGACCAAGCCAAGTCCTTTAATGAGGAACTTAAGCCATTTGGATTACTAACATTGGCCCCAACAAATCCATCGGTGTCTGAAGTACAACAAGCCAATGATTATCTAGCTGACTTCCCACTGTTCACAGCGTTGTCATCAGTGATCCATGATCGCAAGGTTTATCGTGATGTCACTGCTGAAGGTAAAGGTGTAGTTGAATCCAATAATCCAAAAGCAATAGAAGAATTTGAGGCATTCATGGAGGAGCTTCTGGCATGATTAAGAAAAGAGAAACTACGAAACCTTTTTCTGAGGAAGCATTCATTAATGGTGCTAATGAACAGCTCACACCAAAATTAGACCCGAAAGCTTCTAGAAAATTTAAGACGCATACGATCCCGATGAATGAGTATGAGTACAAGTTATTAGCTGAACTGGCAGAGAAATATGGTCAAACCCATAATGGAATTATTAGATTTGCACTAAAGAAATTAAGTGAGGAATAACAACTAATATAGAACTTATTTGAAACTATTTTAGTTTCAAAAAACTTAATTGAATGTAGTAAAACCATAGTAGGCTGTTGATGTTCATCACAGACTAGACATTTTTATTGGTGAGAATACAGACAAGACACTTTAAATTGTTTCTAACATCTGAACTGCGCATAAGAGATTTTATGTTAAATAGTTGCTTAGTTCTTTGAATCATGAGCTAAAGACTCCCTCTTGCGTAAACTTACTAATGCATTTACAGCATCCTCTGATACGAGAAGAAATGTTTATATAAGCTTATGATGGACTAAAAACTTATGTTATTAACTTAATTTTCTAGTCATTAGTCTCTGTAATAGAAAAAAATTAGGTTTTTTATACAGTAAGTACTAAATAAAATTTATATATTTTTATATAGTTAACACTTAGTTTGTTTATTTTTTCGGAAAAGCTTGTGTCTATAACAACTTCTAATTATTTTTTTGATCAGCTAGGCAATGCAACAAATGTAGATACATTGTTTTTTAGTGATATTTTAGCGCAATATACTGAAAAAAATAAAAAAAATGTATATCTGATTCATGCTCCTTTAGGAGATGAACGATATACTTATACATTTGATCATGGATTAGTAATTCTTTCACCAAAGCATAAAGTTACTTTCATAAATTTAGGATCAGAACTAAGTGATTTTGAAGATTATGTATATGATTTTATGGAAGATTTGAGTGCTATTTCTATAAAATATAAATATAAGGATTTGATAGGACGTCCTCGACAATGGAAGGATAACTTAGTAACTAGTATTGATTCAGTTGATAAAGCTTCATTAAATGAAGGTTATTTCACTGACTTATTTGAAAGTATTAAGTTGGAGAATAGTGTTGAACAAAGAAAAGTTGAGTTATTAATTTCTTTATTAACTGGAAGTATTAATAATATCAATAACTTAATTCTTGATGTTAGTGATACAGTTCTAGACAAAGTAAAACAAAAAATATTACTTTTTGATGGTCAACAAACACGTTTTATTTACCAAAAAACAGATAAACCGGTTATAAGAATTCAAGGTCTTTCAGGTACGGGGAAAACAGAATTACTTTTACATAAATTGAAAGACCTTTATCTGAACCATGAAAAAAGTAGGATCATGTTTACGTGTCATAATAAGATTTTGGCACATAGTTTGAAACATCGTATTCCTGAATTTTTTGACTTCATGAAAGTAGAACAGCAGATTCAATGGAATGAGCGATTATGGTGTGTAAACGCTTGGGGTGGTGGATCTGATGTACATTCAGGTGCTTATAGATATATATGTAATTTCTATAATCTAAAATTTCGTAGTTTTCAAAAAGGAATTATGGATTTTAATTTGGCATGTACATATGCCTTAAAAGAATTAGAAAATAGTGAATATAAAGAAAGTTTTGCTTTTGATTACATGTTAATTGATGAAAGCCAAGATTTTCCTCAAAGTTTTTTTGATTTATGTGCAAAAGTCACTAAGGAAATTATTTATATTGCAGGAGACATTTTTCAAAATATTTTCTCTTCTGAGAAAGCACAAACTGCACCTGACTATCTTTTAAGTAAATGTTATAGAACAGATCCTAAAACATTAATGTTTGCTCATGGATTAGGAATGGGATTATTTGAGGAGTCAAAACTACAATGGCTAAACCATGAAGAATGGGAAATGTGCGGTTATAATGTTAAGGATGTTGGGGATAGGATTCATTTATCTCGAGATCCTCTAAGAAGATTTGAAGACATCCAAAATATTGATAGTATTGAATTAATTCCTTGCAAAGATGACTTCACTGGAGAAGCCTCGCGAGTTGACCATACTATTAAAGTCATTCGCCAAATATTAAAAGACAATGCTACAGCTAAACCTCATGATATTGCTGTAATTACAACGGAAACAAATAACTATAGTTTCGATCTATTGTCACACTTAGAATATAAAATTGGAAAAGAACTTAATTTACAGGTTAATAAAGCTTATGACACCAGAAATGATAAGCCGGATGAAATATTCTTAAGTACAAGAAATCATGTAAAAGGATTAGAGTTCCCATTTGTTATTTGTCACGTTACTAAAATTTCAGATAGTAGAAGTATTCGTAATGCTTTATATATGATTCTAACTAGATCTTTTATAAAAACTTATTTAATATTTTCAGAAGATTTAAATCAGAAAATCTATCCTTATTTAGTTTCTGGATTAGAAACTATTAAAAAGGAAGGAATCCTTGATGTTGAAATTCCATCAGATACAGAAATAAATCAAATCAAAGCTTCTATTTCGAAGATAGCTACAGGTTTATCCTTAGAAGATCAAATCATTCATATTCTTCGATCTATAGACGTACAGGATGTACATTTTGACCGTATATTACATATGATTAAAGCTGCAGTTAGTATTGATAATTCTTATGAATATGAATATGAAGATTTATACAATTTAACTATAGGTATTGCTAAAGCTGAAATTTCTAGAGGTTTAAAGAACTAGAATGAAGCATACTAGAATTTATGAAATTTTAGATATTCATAAAGAGGATATTGTCACACCAATTATCAGGAAAAAAGAGGATACATTAAAAGTTCTATTGAAATGTTGTAAGGTATTAATAACTCAAGATAAAGTTGTTAGAACTGAACCTCGAGGGTGTAAATAATTCTGTGTAAATACAGTTTTAAAAATACTTGGTTACACGCTCTTCAAACATGATACTAAAGCGATTCATGGCAGCTTTCCAATTCTGAATAGGCATCGTCCATTTTTTGCTTGCTGCCATAATTGCTAAATATACCACCTTTTTCACGGAATCATCAGTTGGGAAGATTTTTCTTTTCTTGGTTGCATGGCGGATAACGCTGTTCAATGATTCAATCGCATTGGTCGTGTAAATCGCTTTGCGAATATCCATAGAGTAAGCGAAAAACGTGTTTAGATTCGACCAGTTGGCAAGCCATGACTTGCTGATTTGAGGATACTTCTCATCCCATTTTTGTCCAAATTCATCTAAAGCCTGTAAGGCTGCGTCTTCTGTAACAGCTTGATATATCTTTTTTAAATCGGCTGTGACAGCTTTGTAGTCTTTCCAACTCACATATTTAAGATTGTTGCGTACCATGTGAATGATACACAACTGAATATGCGTATCAGGGTAAATTGTATTAATCGCATCAGGAAACCCTTTCAATCCATCTACGCAGGCAATCAGAATATCCTTTAAACCACGATTTTTCAGTTCTGTAAGCACTGAGAGCCAAAATTTAGAACCCTCGTTTTCTGACATCCACATACCTAATAGGTCTTTCTGTCCGTCTGTATTGACACCTAATGCCAGATATACCGCTTTGTTAATAATCGTACTATCTTGACGCACTTTCACGACGATACAATCCATATAGACAATAGGATAAAGGGCATCCAATGGTCTATTTTGCCATTCTATTACTTGTTCTTTAACTGCATCCGTCACTTTGGAAATAAGCGTTGGGGAGACGTCCGCATCGTACATTTCCTTGAATGTGGCAACAATATCTCGTGTCGTCATGCCTTTGGCGTATAGGGATAGGATTTGGCTATCCATTTGTGTGATACGGGTTTGACTCTTCTTGATCAACTGGGGCTCAAAAGTGCCATCACGATCTCTAGGCGTGTCTAGTTCAAATTCACCATCATCAGTAAATAGCCGTTTAGTTGTATAGCCATTACGTGTATTTTTGCCTATACGAGGGCTATTCTTCTCATAGCCTAAATGTTCAGTCAGTTCAGCATTGAGTGCAGTTTCAACGGTGAGTTTCTTTAAAGCTTTACTGAAATTATTCAGGTCAGCTTCTGTTTTTAAGTTCTTAGCAAATTCTTTTGCCAATGCCAGCATTGCTTCATCTTTCATGGTAAACACCTGTGTTGCCCCCAACAGCGTTGAGGGATAGTTTAAGCGTTTACACAGTTTTATTTACAGTCTCTGAACCTCATAAAAATTATTTGACTCTTAAAGTATCTAAGATGTCTAGAATTTTTATCTCTGATACAAATAGAACTTATTCCTTAAACTTTCCATTTTCAACATATGAAGATAGCGATAATCGTTTGATATTGAGATTATCAGAGGTATCTGACCTAATTATTAATAATTTAATTTTAGACGCTCTTTTATTTATTTTAGAATCTTTTGATTTTTCAAAACATAGCTTATATGACTTACTTGACTTGATATCTAAATACCAATATGTAGAAGAGCTTGATGAGGATATATCATCGTATGATCCATCTTCTGAAAAGGCTATGGGCATAGATGAATTATTAGAGAAAATTATCTTTCATCTATTTTGTCATGAAGATGGATACTTTAGATATGATTATGATCTAGCAAATTTTAAGAAAGATACTCCTCACCTGCATCCTAAATATCATATAGATCTATTTTATTCGTCAAATCCAACATTTAAGTTAGGTTTTAAACAACGACAACCTACAGAAGTAATAGTAGATATTGTTGACATAACTACTGATTGTATGTATCTACAAGCACCTTAGTCATGCGTGATCATAATATTTCTTTTATGGCGATATTACCCAGTCTAAGACTCTATTCTTATACTTTTCTAGTGCTTGGATAGTAGGGGTAGGATCTTTATTAAAATCATTGGTCAATATAGAGATGATGATATCGCCATCTATAATATTTGTTATTAGTTTTTTTATCTCATTTATCAGAGTCATATTATCAATTTTCATATCTATACAGCCTTCTAGTCCTTTTGTTAAGGAATGAGCAATTTCATTTCTTGATTCCCTAGCTTTATGTAATATTTCACCTATTTCTTCAGGGAGTATGAAGGTCTTGATACTAGTGTTAAGAGTACGATATTTAGATATAATTTTTTGATAAAAAACCTTAAATTCTTCATTATTAGTGTAAAAAAAAGCTCCTAGTTTAATATCCATCGCTTGGGATAAAGTTGTACACATGGAATCAAATCTAGTTGCAATAATAAGACTTCGCCCAAGAACTCCATGTAAATAGTCTGAATTTTCAGTTTTTTCAAAGTCATCTATGAATATTTTTGGTGGCATTTTTTCATACTACTATTTAAATTTTATAAAATTAGCATAATACGGATTCTCTGAGATCATTCAGGCAATAAAAAACCCCGGCATCCTGCCGGGGTTTTTCGTATTGGTTCGCTCGGTATAACTCCTGTCGTACCTTACAGTCCTTGTGCTTATCTCTTGTTATTCTTGTATGGAACTTCCTGTTCCCGATGAGTTCATCATAGGAAAATTATAGTATTCCGGATAGCCGCAAAGGGCCGAGTTTCATGTGCGCCAGGGCGTACAAAATAGCCTAAATTTTATCCACAGCAATTGGGGATAGTTTCGGATCCCGGAAGTCGATGAAATGGGCACTGAATGCCAAATTGATCATTTATTAATCAAAATTCTTGGCAAAATGTTACAGATTCGCTTAAAAACTCACCAACTTATTACGAAAGTCATTTTTTGTGCATTTTGTGATCATGGTGAAATTTTTAAGTCATTGATTTTTAATTTAATATACAAGTGTATTGCGTATAAGCGCCATTATGTTAAATACCTAAAATAGAGTAGCAGTTTAAACGTGACTTAATGAAATGATGTTGCTGCTTTAGGCTTGAATAAGACTAAACAAATAATAATAAAAGCGAGGAGGACAAAAGAGGCTCCAAAGCGGCTTAGATCTAACCCTCCATGGCTAATAGGTTTATCTAAGAAATCCCCTAGAACTGCTCCTAATGGTCTAGTCAAAACAAAGGCTGACCAAAATAAGAATGTTCTAGAAATCTTTGTCCAAAAATACAGAATGGTTAGTAATAGTAATAAACCTCCAAAGATTAAAGCAGCACTTGTATATCCTAGCCCTTGAGTATCAGCAGTCCAATCCCCGAGTGCAGTACCAAGTGTTTGAGAGAACATAATGGTTAGCCAGTAAAAAGCTTCACTTTTAGGTGATTGGATATCATGTACAGAGATTGATCCACTGCTGTAGTACCAAGATGATAAAGAGATAATCAATAAACTTAATAAAATTAAACTACCACCCAGATACCCAAGTCCTAAAGTACGATCCACATAATCCGCTATCGTGGTTCCAAGTGTGGTTGTGGCAATAATTGTTGCCCAATAAAAAAATGCATTATATTTTTTTGCCTTGATTTGGGCAGCTACAAATATTGCAAAAATAATTGCGAAAATTCCTGTACTTACGATATATCCAAGATTTAAAGACATGGATAAAGCATCACCTGCTGTTTCTCCAAGAGTTGTTGCGGCAATTTTAATAATCCAAAAAAGCAAGGTAACTTCTGGAACTTTACTAAATACTTCTTCTATCGTCTTATTTTCATTCATAACAACGATTCCATTATTTTTACTTATCAACACAATAGTATAAGTATCTGAAATAAATCTTAATTATGGAAAAGTAATCATATTGCTTAGCAGTTTACTTTTCCTAAAATTAACATAATACATGTTATGCGAAATTATTTTATTTTTTATTTAAAATCAATTACTTAATTGTTGTTGGAAATCCTAATCCTCATCGATTGGGCTTTTTATCTTCTCGCATGTTTTTACCTGTTTTTCAAACATCACTCCACAAGACAGCTTATCGTGTTTTTTTAAGTACACCCATTCGGATACAGTTAATTTAGGCTATATTTGTATTCTTTTATTGTATTCAATTGGTGTATTTATTATAGTCTAATAAGCAAAAGAATACACATAAGGGTACAACAGTGGCTGAAGTAGCATACAAACGGGTAAGTACGGCAGATCAAAATACAGCACGACAGCTAGAGGGCAAGACCTTTGACAAAATTTTTGAAGACAAGGTAAGCGGTAAGGATACCAACAGACCTCAATTACAGGCGATGCTCGATTACGTCAGAGAAGGTGATGTAGTCCATGTACACAGCCTGGATCGTTTGGGGCGTAATACGGCAGACCTGCTGCAATTGGTGGAGCAACTCAAGATTAAAGGCGTTACTGTCCATTTTCACAAAGAAGGCATGATCTTTTCGGCAGATACCAATAATCCAATGCACCAGCTAATGTTCACGATGCTGTCAGGCTTTGCACAGTTTGAGCGTGAGTTGATCAGAGAGCGTCAGCGTGAAGGGATTGCAATTGCCAGAGCTGAAAACAAGTATCAGGGACGTAAGAAGACTATTGATGACGCTGCAATTCGTGCAGCTATGGTAAAGCCTGATGCTAGTTACAGGAAAGTGGCAAAAGAGCTGGGTGTAAGTCTAAGCACAGTACAAAGGGCAATGAAGGGAGGCTAAGCTCCCTTTCTTGGTCTCCCTGATTTACTTTTTTGTGGGATTTGCCCTTTACTGAAAGCGCGATTTTTAGAATTAAACATTACTGAACGAATGAGATAATCTTTCTTTACTAGATACATGGCAGTTGCTATGACGTTATCCCTGAGATCCTCTTCATGATGGCTAATCATGCCTATGCCTAGATTTTTATACTTTTCCTTATTGGCATTGCAATTCCAATATAAGCCATCTCCTTGGGTAATCTCATTATTCCATAGCTCGCCTATATCTTGAGCTATTGTGATGTCTTCACGATGCTCAGAGCCATCTAAGAAAAACATCATGTGGAAATGGAAAGATTTTATCTCGGTATATTCCAATTTCCACATATAGCCTATAAAGCCTTTTGAATATTGCTTCTTGAGAGACTTAAGAAGCACCTTTCTATGTTCTTGAACATCAAGCGACCATGCCTTTAAAGCTTCAAGTTTGTGTCCTTGTTTTGACAATGGTTTATTTGAAATATTGGTGGTGATCTTTCTAAAAAGCCCTTTCCGGTAGCTTAAGTCTATTCGGATTACTAAAAGCCTTGAACGGTAATCAAATAGTCCGTTGATATATTTTCGTACTTCCTTTTTATATTCACTGTCATATTTTCTCTGCTGTTCAATTTCTTTTTTAAAAGCATCAGATCGTAGTCCTTTCTTTAAAGCAGTTAGGAAAGCTATATCATCAAATTTTCTGTATTCAGTTTTTGTTTTCAAATAGAGATTTACGTAAGGTGAAAACTTGCTATCAGGAAAGTTTTCTTCCAGGTCATTTATATATTGGTCTGTTCTGTACCATACGAGCTTTTGGTATTTTTTTAAGATAAAGCTATATCCGGATGGATCTGCTAACAGCTGCTCATTTTCACTCTTTAGTTCTTTCAGTGATTCTTCTATTACATGAAGTTGGTTGTAAGTACGATAATTAATATCATCTATTGTTAACTGATTATTATCAGTAATAATTGGATACATATCGTCTAGGAAATATGTATTGGATTCTGAAGTATCCATGTAGGTATAACTCCAATATCATTATGTCTATGATATTAAAGATAATATATAAATGATAATTAATCTCAATAACATAAACTACAGAAATAAATATTTATTTTTCATACCCTTAGATGCTATATATATCAATACTTTCCATTGTGGTTAAAAATCATACAGTTAGTAGGATAATAGCGAGTTGTAGGTATAAAAAACTAGTATGATTGATTAATCCTACTAGTTTTAATTTAATATTGTCAATACCTATTTACTTAGATGCACACATACAATTCAGTTTCACTAAATAATTGTGTTCTTGTGAAAGAATGATAGGACTTCAGAGGGGGATTTTCTGGAATGAGGGAATTTGCCAAATGGCAATTGCGTAATCGGGACTCCGAGTCGCGTGAAGGCATAGATTGCAAATAATTTCAGATATACATCATCTACATGAACAGTGAATGTTTATTCCTACATTCAAAGGCTTATCAGACGGTAAGCCTTTTTTCATTTCTAGAGGTATATCTTATGAACATTACATGCCCGTATTGCCATTCTGAAAACGTCAGCCGTGTGATTGACCAGCAGTCCTCCAATAACCGCAGTATGTCTTCAATGACCGGTGCCGGGATTGGTGCCAGCATTTCCAAAAGCCTGCCGCTGCCGATCTCGCCCTGGATGGGTGGGATTGCCGGGGCTGTGGTCGGTGGACTGATTGACAGCTTCATCCAGCCATCCAGACCCGTAGCGGCACCGATCCGCTACTTCCATTGCCATCATTGCCAGCGCAATTTTGATTAACCGGCTCAGGGAGAAGTGATATGGCACATCAACTCGAACAAATGGCTTATGTCGGTAACACCCCCTGGCATGGCCTGGGTAATCAACTGACACAGAACCAGCCGATTGAAGTCTGGGCACAACAGGCAGGCATGGACTGGCGCATTGAATCCTGCAATGTCAGCTATATGGCACAGAATGAACGGGGACAGAGCATCATTCTGCCTTATGAAGAACAGCGGGTCTTGTACCGTTCTGATACCCATGCCCCTTTATCGGTCGTCAGCCAGCGTTACCAGGAAGTGCAGCCCAAAGAGATTCTGGAATTCTACCGGGATCTGACCGAGCAATCCGGCTTTGAGCTGGAAACCGCGGGCGTACTGAAGGGAGGAAAAAAGTTCTGGGCACTGGCACGTACCGGACAAAGCACGGCACTCAAAGGCAAGGATGTCAGCAATGGCTATATCCTGCTAGCAACCGCTTGTGATGGAACGTTAGCAACGACTGCACAATTTACCAATATCCGGGTGGTATGCAACAACACGCTGGCGATTGCTTTACGTGGGCAAAGCTCAAGTGCCGGGGTGGTCAAGGTTCCACACAGCACCCGGTTCGATGCGGACAAGGTCAAGCAGCAACTCGGCATTTCCGTGCGTGCCTGGGATGAACACATGTATGAAATGAAACAGCTCAGCCAGCGCAAAGTCACCCAAGGTGAAGCCGCTGCCTATTTCGATGCCGTGTTTAACAACACTAGCCTAAGCATTGCCGATCAGGAGGACAACATCATCCAGTTCTACCGCAATGTGGCTGCACAGGCCAGTCACTCCCCAGGCAGTAAAACCGAACCGAATGGACGCGCCATGAGTAAAGTCATGCAGCTGTTCAATGGACAGGGACGGGGTGCCGAACTTTCCTCAGCCAAGGATACCGCCTATGGCTTGCTGTGTTCGATCACGGAATTTGCCGATCATGAACGCCGGGCCATGAGTACCGATCACCGGCTGGATTCTGCCTGGTTTGGTGCAGGGGCAGCACTAAAACAGCGTGGGCTGGAACAGGCTTTAAGACTGGTGGCCTAAGACCTTTTCCTGATCATGCTTAATGTTGCTTTAAGGCTCACAACCTAATCGGGCATTGAAGATGCATTGAAGATGCATTGAAGATTAAATTCTACATGAACCTCAGCATGACCCTTTGGCCACATCTCCCCGGATGTGGCTTTTTTTATGCCCAAAATTTCTCAGCTGAATTTTTACAGACGACCGCTATCTATAGGACAACCCCATGAATACATTTGCACCTTTACCCAATTTACCGAAGCCCTCTGGCATTCCCTCACACATTCCATTACCTCAACCTGTGAAACCTTCACGATCCACTGCGGCCAAACGTCTGGCCAATACCAAACAGCTTGATCAGCAACAATGGCTAGAAGTCCGCAAGCAGGGCATTGGCAGCAGTGATGCTGCGACTGCCTGTGGGCTTAATCCCTACATGTCGATGCTGGAACTGTGGATGATCAAGACCGGACGTGTCCAGCAAAAGATCGAAGATGAAAGTTCCGGCCATGCTCCCTTGTACTGGGGCAAGCAGCTGGAACCCCTGGTCGCTGAATACTACAGTCTGCATACCAATAACAAGGTCAGACGGGTGAATGCCGTATTACAGCATCCTGATCCAGACAAGGCCTTTATGCTGGCCAACTTGGATTATGCCGTGGTTGGCAGCGATGAGGTGCAGATCCTGGAATGTAAAACTGCAGGGGAATATGGCAGCAAGCTGTGGCGGGATGGTGTGCCGCTGTATGTATTGTGTCAGGTACAGCATCAACTGGCCGTCACAGGCAAGCAGGCGGCTCATGTCTGTGTCTTGCTCTGCGGCCATGAAACCCGGATTTTTAAGGTCAGCCGAAATGATGCCCTGATCCAGCAGATCATCCATGCGGAACGTACTTTCTGGGCATGTGTCGAGCAAGATATTCCTCCCGCAGTAGATGCCAGTGAATCGGCAGCACGCGCTTTACAGCAGCTTTACCCAGAGCATGTCCCTCTAACCGTCGAAGACCTATCCCATGATGAGACGGCCAATCTGCTTTTTGAAAAGCTGATTCAAGCCAGACAGCAGATTGAAGAGCAGCAGCAAAGCTTCGATCAGATCAAGCACGAAATTCAGATGCTGATGAAAGATGCTGAACGAGCCACCTTTAACGGTGGCTCGGTGGTATGGAGGAAGAGTAAAGATTCAGTGAGTCTGGATGCCAAGTCACTGTTAAAGCAGCAGCCTGAGCTGATTGAGCAGTATCCGCTGCATAAGCAGGGCAGTCGTCGCTTCAACATTTATACGGATGCATGACCTGCCTTCCGCAGAGGCCCATTTGTAAAAACGCGCAAAGCCGCCCGGTTCGCCCTTTCTCCACAGATGAAGAAAGGGCATTTGGACAGCTTTGCCTGATCTGATGATCGATGCACTACCTGTTCTCCTGTGACCTCGGGTGAGCATTATTTTTATTGAATTAAGAGAGTCGATAGGTTGAGGAGCGGGTGCTTCAATTTATACGGCTCATCTGTAAAAAATCACATTTAGGAAAATCATGATGATTAAAGGGTTAGCGATTACACCGCCCGTATTGGGGCGTATCAGCATTGGCCGTGTCATTGAAAAGAATGGCAAACGCCTGCCAGAGAAAGATGACCAGTTCACCATTACCAGCCAGATCCAGAGCAAGGAAGGCTGGATCAGGCATCCACTGGATGAGCAGCTGCGTGCAAACCTACCGAATGGGAAACTGAGATCCATTCCGGTACGGATGATCTTTAATGATCCTGATCTGAACCTGCGGGCAGAATACAGCCTGTTTGACCGTCAGACTGGACGTCCGGTTTGTGTCGGCAATGGTCAGACCTGCCAGCGATTGACCAGTCAAGGGGTAGAACAGCATCCCTGTCCATCCCCAGATTTATGCTCACTGGCACAAGGCGGGCATTGCAAGCCCTATGGGCGGCTGCATGTCAATCTGGATGAATCGGATGAACTGGGGACTTTCATCTTTAGAACCACAGGTTTTAACAGTATCCGTACCCTGGCTGCACGTTTGGCTTACTACCATGCGGCATCAGGAGGGCTGCTATCATGTTTACCCTTACAACTGACCTTAAGAGGGAAAAGCACGACACAAAGCTATCGCCAGCCGGTGTACTACGTGGATCTGACCTTACGTGATGGGGTGAACTTGCAGCAAGCAATTAACACGGCTCGACAGATGGATGAGCAGAGTAAGGCCGCTGGGTTTTACCAGGAATCGCTGGATTTTACTGCTAGAAAAGGCTTTGAGAATGCTAGATTTGAGGTGAACAGTGAGGAGGGCATGGATGTGCTGGAGGAGTTTTATGCAGAAGATGAATCTGAGCAACCCAAGACTGAACCGAAAACTAATGCAAAGCCTAAATTCAATCAGAGAGAGGGTTTTGTGCAGGATATTCAGCAGGGTTTGCAGCAGAGTGTTAGAATAGTGAATTAAACACATGCGGTGAAAAATAAGGGAATTTAGGATCCCTTATTTTTTTGTTCTGATGTCTTCAGCATTTCAAAATTTCCTTGAATATAGCCACCCTAAATACCCTCAATGAATCGCTCCAACTTGGTGAACCCACCATTTATGTTGAGAACTACAGTGGCACCAAACTCGAGCGTCCAGAGCTGAATAAGCTGCTGGAAGATGCAAACCAGGGAGATACATTGCTCGTTGAGAGCGTGGACCGACTATCACGCTTAACCCAGCAAGACTTTGAAGAACTCAAAAGACGAATCAGAGAAAAGGGGTTGAGATTGGTTGTCGCAGATCTTCCCACTACCCATCAACTGATTCAAGCCAATGATGCTATTACTGGATCCATTCTGGATCTGATCAACAACATGCTGATTGACCTTCTGGCAACTATGGCTCGCCTAGACAACGAGAAGCGTATAGAGCGCATTAAACAGGGCCTAGAGCGTTCTGGATACAAGCCTGCAGGTAAGAAGCCAAACCAGATCAAACATAAGCGTATCAAAGAGCTGTTGGCCTCAAATACCATGACCAAAGAGGAAATCGCTAAAGCTGTGGGCTGTGGTGTAGCCACTGTTTATCGTGTAGCAAAGAGGTCTAATTAGGGTTTTTTAAAAGTACGTTTAAATGTGCTTTTATCTATGCTATATTCCTAGTGTTGAATAGGAGTACCTATGAATTCTGACGCTATCTGGGCTGAAACTGAAGAATCTCGTTTGAAACGAGAGGATGAAGTTCGTATGCATAAACTCAGACGTCTATTTGACTTAATGGATGAAAGAGAAGAAGAAAAAGTAGCCGAAGCAAAATTGGAAAAAGCTCTAAGGGTACTTTCATGGTGTGATTTAGAAAGTTTCAATGTATGTCCTGGTCTAGATAATCTAGAAAGAAGGCAACGTGTATATCCTATTGATGCAGATACATATGTTGTTGATATAGATCGTATTGAGCAACATCGTAAATGGTTAAAGGCATTTCGTTCAGCGATGCCTTACCTTGCGAAGATGCTGCTAGTTACTGATGCCTCCTTGCTTATCAGATTGAGATCCACATTGGATCAGTATGCTGAAATTAGCTATCCGAACCTACTCGTAATGATTCAACCCAAACTCCAAACACTAAATTCTATAGAGGCTTAACTATGACTCAATTAATCCATGCACGAATGACTGCAAGTATTACTGAACTCAAAAAGAGTCCGATGGATACAGTGTTGGCAGGCAAAGGTGAACCTGTCGCAATCCTCAATCGTAATACACCAGCGTTTTACTGTGTTCCGGCTGATCTGTATGAAACGATGATGGAACAATTAGAAGACCTGGAACTGAATAAGATTGCAGATGCTCGTGCGAACCAAAAACGCGTTCGAGTAAATATTGATGACCTATAAGTTAGACTTTTTAGAAGAAGCATTAGAGGAATGGAACAAGCTTAATCCAAGTATTAAGCAGCCATTGAAAAAAAAGTTGATCAAGGTTTTGGAGAATCCTCGCATTCCCAAAAACAAGTTGTCAGGACACCCTAACCGCTACAAGATCAAGCTTCGCAGTATTGGCTATCGTTTGGTTTACGAAGTCATAGACGATGAGGTAGTTGTTTTGGTGATTGCTGTTGGCAGACGTGAAAACAATGCAGTCTATGATGATGCCAACTCTCGTCATTCATAAATGAAGTAATGCCCATAAGCAGAATGTTTCCATGGAAACATTCTGCTTATGGGCATTCTTTTATCTAACTATCATCTAATATAATAGGTATGAATTAAAACTTATTTAAAACTATTACAAAACTATAGTGAAACTAAAATAAAACTACTCTATGGAGGATATGATTACTCTACACAAAGGAGTTGATCCCATTTAAAGTAATTCTGACTGAGTTGGTTGCGAGACATCTTCCAGGTCCGATTTGGCAGCATACTTGCTCCCAATGCCAGTTTTGTCTTGCCATACTTAAATTGCGTGCTGCCCCAGCAGCAAAAGATATGCTTGCCGCTGTAGAGTTGCTCCGCAGCATGAATGTTGATAATACACGAAAAATCCCCTCTAATGCTCCAATAGCGTTTATCAAAAAACGGTGGGCAAGACTAGTCTTTACCGATGATGGTATTGATCGCCGCTATTACGAAATATGTGTGTTATCTGAACTTAAAAACTCGCTACGGGCTGGGGATCTCTGGGTACAAGGCTCTCGCCAATTCAAAGACTTCGATGAGTATTTAGTGACTGCTGATAAATTTAATCAGCTAAAACAGTCCAATGAGTTACCTCTAACCATTACTACTGATTGTGATCTATATTTGCAAAGTCGCCTTTCACTATTGGAGCAGAAATTAGCAATCATTAATCGCATGGCAGCGACCAACGATTTGCCTGATGCGATGATCAATCAATCTGGTCTAAAAATAACACCTCTCGATGCCGTGGCTCCTGATACAGCCCAAACTTTAATTGACCAAACAGCAATGCTGTTACCACATATCAAGATCACCGAATTATTAATGGAGGTCGATGAATGGACAGGCTTTACTCGACACTTCACTCATTTGAAAACGGATGACACTGCGAAGGATAAAGCGTTATTGCTCACGACCATACTGGCTGATGCAATTAATTTAGGGCTGACGAAAATGGCCGAATCATGTCCTGGTACAACTTATGCCAAACTCTCATGGCTACAGGCTTGGCATATCCGTGATGAAACTTATTCAACGGCATTGGCCGAATTGGTGAATGCTCAATTGAAACAACCTTTCGCTGAAAACTGGGGAGATGGCACTACCTCCTCATCAGATGGCCAACGCTTCCGCGCAGGTGGCAGAGCTGAAAGTACAGGACATATCAATCCAAAATATGGCGCAGAGCCTGGAAGGTTATTTTATACACACATTTCTGATCAATACGCACCATTTAGCAGTAAGCTGATCAATGTGGGCGTTCGTGATTCAACCTATGTTCTTGATGGGCTGCTGTATCACGAGTCTGATTTACGCATCGAGGAACACTACACCGATACGGCTGGATTCACCGACCATGTTTTTGCACTCATGCACATGCTAGGGTTTCGATTTGCACCACGAATTCGTGATCTGGGCGATACGAAACTCTATATTCCAAAGTCAGACATAGACTATGCCGCACTTAAACCCATGATTGGCGGCACACTGAATATCAAACAGATTCGTACTCATTGGGACGATATTTTGCGTCTGGCCGCATCAATCAAGCAAGGGACTGTCACAGCGTCGCTAATGCTACGTAAACTCGGTAGTTATCCACGACAGAATGGTTTGGCATTGGCATTACGAGAGCTGGGGCGTATTGAGCGCACACTGTTTATCTTGGATTGGTTGCAAAGCGTAGAACTACGCCGTCGGGTTCAAGCTGGATTAAATAAAGGTGAAGCCCGTAATGCATTAGCGCGCGCCGTTTTCTTTTATCGATTGGGTGAGATTCGAGATCGAAGCTTTGAGCAACAGCGTTATCGAGCCAGTGGCTTGAATCTAGTGACCGCCGCCATTGTATTGTGGAACACGGTTTATTTAGAGAGAGCGACTAACGCCCTACGAGGGCATGGTCGCACAGTCGATGATACCTTGCTGCAATATCTGTCACCGCTGGGGTGGGAGCACATCAATTTAACTGGGGATTATCTATGGCGAAGCAAAGCCAAGATAGGTGGTGGAAAATTTAGGCCATTGCGCGCAATTGAAAAACCTTAGCGTGCTATATTTTCCGTTTCCTGAGACGACCCCTACAAGGGCCGTAAGCCGTCACTGACTCCTGAACAAGTGGCTCTGCTGCATCAACGTCTTGAATCTGGCGACTACAAAACCAAGCGAGCATTGGCGAAGGAGTTTGGGATTTCTGCGCCAACGCTGTATCGGTATCAGTAGTAGTTCCAGCTATTTGATATTATTTGTCTATCTATTGAAAATTTTTCTGAGTAAAACAGGGTCGGCATCCTGAACTGAGCTTGCTCCAATTTTATTTGCTGCTAACCGTAAACAGGAATCGACCGATACAAACCAACTTGCCATCAAGTAGTAACTGAACCGATACTGTCGTAATGCGCCGACCCGCACGAACAATACTGGGGACTGCCTGTAACGTACCTATAAATGCTGGCCGCAGGTAATCAAAGGTCATCGTGGAGCATAAGGGCAGCTCATTATCACCACGCTGACGGGCAAGATAGGCGGCGGCGGCCACTTCACCAAAACTCGCGAGAATGCCGCCATGAAACGTGCCAATCATCGGGTTGCCGATATGCGAATCACGAAAGTCCATAAAGTACTGTATTTCTCCATGTTGCATTTCCTCACGAAAACCTAGAAAATCGACAAAAGGCTCGTCACACAATTTTAGTGGGGGTGTTTCCGCGCTCATCTGATTTACTATACTCATATCACTCGCCTCGCGCTTCATTGCTGTCAAAAGAGGGTCCCATCGTGCCGATTGCGAAAGAACCAGTGACAGTAGCCAGTAGCTCACCACTGTCTTCTGCAACCGCTCGGCCCGTGATAAAGGCCACCGTATCGGTTCTACCAATGCAATCCACTATCGCCTTTAAACCTACCGCAGAGGGAATACGTCGCAAAAAATCGACACGCAAATCAATAGTGGCAATCGGCTCTAACGACCGCAATGACGAAAAAATAGATAAGCCGCAAGTCGTATCCAGCAGCGTCACCAAAGCCCCTCGATGCAGTGAGCCTTTACGGTCAGAGAGTTGCTCAGAGAAGGGCATCGTCATCTCGGCATGACCATCGCTCACTGCACCAACACTAATATTGAACATATTGAATAAAGGGTGATTAGTACCAAAAAACGCCTTAGCCATGGTCAGGTGTGCCGTGTTATTACTGTCCATTTTTGAACTCCCGCCATTGCTGGCTGATTTTATTGCGAAAAAATTAGCGGCACGTCTCAAAGTGCAAGGGCGGCATCTGTATAATTACGTTCGGCCTGCATCACCGCCACAATGGCCTCTTCAATGGCGGCATATGGAAAGTTTGTGCTTTCCGAGGCAGACTTCAAACACATGGCTAATGCCGTCCATGCTTTTTCGCAAGCCCTCATTAACAGGGGCAGTCGATATTGCTGTACACTTGCGTCATAGTGAACCGCTTCATCAAGGAATTCAGCGTACATTTTGCGGAAGCCGCCGCCACCTGTGCCACGCTTTTCAATAATTTGGTAGGCAAATCGGGTCGTCCAGTGCCAATCGCCTGTGGCTCCCCAACGACTCAGTTCGGCCAGCCATGTTTCCAGTGCCGATATGCCACTCACAGCTAATGACTTGGCGTTGTCATGGATGACACCGGTAATCATCTCGGGGGTAATTTCGCCTTGAAACGCGGTGGGCGTGAACATATTGCCATAGTGAATAAATGGGGGCTGTGTAGAAAAACGTGCGCGGGTCAGTGCCTCTCGCGTCACCGACAAAACACTCGGACGCTCGGTATCGGTGACAAATACCGCACCTGTCTCTGGATTTCTCGACCAAGCGGCTATGGCGTGACCGGGAAAGTGCGTGCTGCTGTTGAAGTAAGGTAAATAAAAAATATCCGTCAGCAACAGGGTGGGGTGACCCGCATCCAAACATTTCTCCAGCGCGGTGGCTGCCGATTCGGGTGACTCGAAGGTTTGCCACTCAAAGGGTATACCGATACTTTCAAATACGCGCGCTTCAAACCCCAAAGACCGCACATGCACTAAAAATGGCACAGGGGCGTCAGCCATTTCCAAATAGGTCACGCCAAGCCCTGAGCCTAATCCAAAGCACATGGCCTCGGAAATATTCAGCCCATTAAACTCGAGCAAATCACGAATTGCGGAGCTGCCACAATGCCTCCCGATGGCGTGCGTGATACGGGATGGAGTCTTATAGTTGGTCACAGGTTTTTTGCCTCTTCGTGAAAATCTGGATTAAGGATGCCTCTTGTCATCATCTGCCATATCGCATCCGCGATCTGTTCAAGATTGTACTTACCATTTTCTTTATACCAAGTGGCAGCCCAGTTTATTGCTCCTAGCCCAATCAGTCTTAACAGATCTGCATCCACATCGTTTCGGATACAACCATAAGACTGCAGATCATCAAGAATTGTCTGCCAATATCGCTCGTATCTGTCTCTCTCAGCAATAATCTGCTCACGTGCGACTCCATGTACCGAGCGCCACTCAAACAACAACACATAAACCATATCGTCACCCGACATAAGGATATCGACATGTGTCTGCAGTGCCGATTGCATTTTTTTGAGTGGATCTTGAATCGCGGAAGTCGCCTCAACAATCCTGTAAATAGTTCTCTCAATAGCAAGCCGCATCATATCAACCAAAATATCGTCTTTACTACGATAGCGGTAATGCAGACTGCCTGGAAGAATACCACAAGCACTGGCAATTTCTCGCACACTGGTACGCTCAAAACCCTTTTCTCGAAACAGCTTGGCAGAAGCGGCTAATACTCTCTCGCGGTCAGCAACTTCGACTCGCGTAGATTCACTACTCAACATAGTTTGACTCATAACATTATATCAATAAGACAGGTTACTCGACTTGGTCAAGTCGAGTCGAGTCTTTCACGGTCTCTCCTGATCTATACAGCTTTTGCAATGGGGACATTAAAAACAATTCGTGACGCTTCCATAGGGTCTTGATGCTTATCATATTCAGCCAGCCAAGAATTAACCTTTTCTGGGATTTCGGTGTCGCTAGGATGGAAACCTGGCTTAAACCAGTCCAGATAGCGTGGAATAAGTCTGGTAATCAGGCCACGTGGTCCATAGAGGCGATAAAATCCCTTAGCAAGCACCAATGGCTGACCTTGTAGTTTGTCAATTTTCAACATATGCCAAAGAACTGAGCCAACCACCGCATGTACCAGTAGCGTTCCGATAATCAAAGCAGATGCGCGGGTGAAATACCCCCCACCTGCCGCTGTTTCGTAAACATCAAAGGCTACTGTTTTGTGTTCGACTTCTTCTACCCCATGCCACATGAACATGGCACGCATTGCGGGATGAGCATTCTTGAACATCTCACCCTCACCCTCCATAGCACCCTCGCCTAGTACAGCAGTAATATGTTCAAAGGCAGCTGTCATGGCCAACAGATACTTGGCGGGCAGGTGTTTTTGGGAGAGCCGAATAAATAATTTGAATCTTGCGATGACCTTTTCGACATGAATGCCTTGCGACTGCATCACCGCATTATACTGGTCATGCACAATGCCATGTTGCGCTTCTTGGCGAAAAAAGTTTTTGATATCTTCTCTCAGTTTAGGATCTGTGACCAGA
>NZ_AP019744.1 GCF_006757745.1 Acinetobacter radioresistens DSM 6976 = NBRC 102413 = CIP 103788
CCTGTGCATTTCCAATACCAGAGACAAGTAGACGAACATTCTCTAGTCGAATCCCTCGGGTCGAACTTGTACCTGTAAAAATTGTATATGCTGTTGTTGCGTCATTAACCCAATATTCTGTAGCATTATCTTGATTATCTTTTACACTAAACGCCATATAAACATTAAAAGTTGGTAGCGGTGTAATGAAACTTGCTGGAATTTGATAATAAGTATATCCACCTGTAGTGATCGTTGATGAGGTTAGCAGATCGGTATTTGGTTCCATTTTGAAGACACTTGAACCACTAAGAAAACACCCTGAAATAGGTTGTGGAGAAGACACCTGTACAGTTTGTAAGGAAAGTTGGCGATAACTATTATCACTTAGTGCATTTGCCATTGTGGCTGTAAAATTTACAGGATTTATATCCGTTCCACATAAACTATATGCTTTTGAACAATATAATAAAATGATAATGAGTCCCAAAAGTTGCTTACACATTTAATGGCACTCCACATTAACAATACTCAGTTGAGTTACTCTACTATTTAAAATCAAGGAGAGACCCTCTAAAGGAATCAGGCAACTCTGTTTCACTTGATCCCCCCAAATAACTTTTAATGGCTCGTTTAAATCACGGATATCATTACTAAGTAAAGATTGATTCGACTGTCCCATGATCCCAACCAATTTACCTGATTGAGTTTCAATACGACTTCCCATTGGAAATTGTATTTTTTCGATAGGATTATTTATTCTTAGTAAAATATTTGACTGCACATTTGCTTTAAATGTCACTAAAGTTGAACTGTATAAACGCGGTATAACTTGAGTTTGGTTGCTATCTAAAGTAACTTCTGGTGGCAATTGGTCAGGATTAATCGCAATCGAATTCAGATTATAGGCAGATACATTGGGATAGATTGCATTGCCCCAACGATCTAATTTCACACCCCATGCATTTTCTACAGTCGCACCAGTACCATTCTCTACATGTATGATAGAGTAAGTATCTGCAACTGAATTAGTTGCGGTAATACCATAAGAGTGTGCAACAATCGCACCTTGAGCAGAAACTGAATATTGAGTATCGTTTCCATTACTATAGACAGTCGCTGCTAAATTTGTTTGCGGTAATAAATAGCCGATATTCGCATTATATGTAGTCGAGTTAGAGTCGCTAGATTGATACTGAGAAATACCTAATCCAAAATTAATATTATTATGCTCACCTAAAGTACCTGATAGATTTACACCAAAATTATCGTTTGTTTGATCTTGCACTGTATTGTGCTGATAGTTCGAATTTACAAATATATTCGATTTTTTATAATCTAATGGTAATGATAAACTCAAGTAAATACTTTCATCTGATTTAGTACTATTATTCACATAGTTGGTTTGACTTACCCCAATCGAATAATTCAGCAATTTCCATACATTTCCATAGTTCAGATTAAACTGATATTGATTCGGTTTATCAGTCCAATATTGATTGGTTAAAAAACCAAAACTAAAAGAACCCAAACGTTCATTACTAAAGCTTTTATTCAAATTAATATTAAATTGATTTTTTAAATCAGCAGTTAATGTTAAATTTGTCTGTTCATCATCAATTAGTTCATCATAATTTAACAAGGCCAGTGCATTTGATACCGTCAAATAGTTTTGACTTTGTAAAATACCACCAATATTTACATTAAAATTATATGAATTCCAATTATAAATATAATCTAAAGACAAACGTTGTCCTTGATAATCATTGGAGAATATAGAAGCTTTACTCAGGTTTCCGATTAAGTTAAAGCCGCCAATGGCTGTATTTAAACCTGTACCTAAGAGCATGCTTTGATAGTTTTCTGTCAGATTTACACCACCTAACAAGGTCAAATAATTATTTAAACCATAATTATAACTACCCTGTAAAATGGTACTTTCGGTTATTTTATCAATAGTTTTATAGTTACCTAAAGCAAGACTATAATTATATTGTTCTGGTCTAAGCAGATTAAAACTATTTTGCATTGGGATAATAAAGATTTTCTTTTCACCCCCATTTTCAATTACTTCAAGAGTCAAGTTGCCCGATGAGGTTGAGGTTAAATCTGTAATTTTAAAAGGTCCCGCAGGGACAGTACGCTCATATATTTTTTGTCCATTTTGGAAAATACGAACTAGGGCATTGGTATAAGCCACATTTTCAATGACAGGCGAATAATAGCGCATTGACCAAGGCAGCATATTTAAGTCCGAGGCCAGTTGTACCCCGACAATAGGTAAGCTTTCTTGTTGTAAAGCATTGGTATTAAACTGACCAATACTGATCCGTGAATGAATAGGTAAAATATCACGATTTAAAACATTTTTATATGAACGATAGTTACCTAAACTAGAATGGCTATTTGACTGAAAATTACCTGCATGTCGGTAATACCAGCCATTAATATTTAACCCGCCAGTCAGACTTAAATATTGGTCATCACTCGTTTCAGTATGATTATAATTTGCACTATAACCAAAAAAACCAGAGTTAACTCCCTTATCGAATCGTGCAGGGTCGATATACCCTTGTGGTCTTTCTTTTACAAATTTTTGTGGAATAAATACTGCTAATGCTTGGGTTGAAATATCAAAATTATAAGATGCGTCTGGAGAGATTTCTTTGATAGTTAAACAATCTTTTTTCTGAATTTGTCTTAGATAATCATCTTGCAAATCTAACTTAGTGAGTAAAATAGGATCTACACACAGAACTGCGCTGTTTGAATCATCTAAATGCTTGAAAAGAAGATTTAATTCACCAAGTAAACGCTCATTCACTAAAACATCAGCGATATAGTTTCCCTCAGCAATATAATTTGCTGTACTGAATAAATCTAAATTTACATCTTTATTTTTACTACCAAATAAAGAGGCTGAACTAAAAGCCATAAATTGGGTTTGATTTTTTGCTGAGGGTTTTTCTAAATTTTGTATAAGGGCTTCTTCACTAGAAGCTGCATACACTTTTGTAATTAGTGCCATAAAAATATAAAGACACCCCCACTGATATTTATTATTCATCCACTTTATTTTCAGCCAAAACTTTTAATCAAATTTAGTTTCAAAATCCTGGTTCCCACCAAGATCATTCACAATTTGATAAGAAAATTTTTCAGGAGAAAAATTCACAGTAAGTTTGTCCACAGCTTGCTGTGAAAAAGGTTTAAGCATAACGGCTTGACTATACTCCATATGCTCAGATTTAGATTGAAAATCCATTTGTGTAATCGTAATAAAATAAGGCGTTGGATTATTTAAATTAATTTCTTTAGTTAATTGATTATATTTAGCCTTAATCGAAGCGTACGCTGTATTTGCAGACATTTTAAGATTTGAAGGTCGGTAGAATAGCTTGATACGTGTTCGAACATTAAAAGTTAAAAGATTTTTCCCCACATATTGCGGATCATCAGGCGGGATATCTAACATATTGAACCAGAATAATGATTCGCGGTCTTGCGGTAAACTTGGAGAACCTGTTGGAATAATACGGATAATCTGACCTCTATTTGGTTCAACACGAGATAAAGGAGGTGTTAATACAAAAGGTATCTGATCTGCATTGGGAATTTGATCAATGTCTCCGTTATCAATCCAAGTCTGTACTAAAGCGGGTGTACTAAGTCCATTGCGTAATTGCACACTGATACTTTTGGCATTGGAGGGAAAAATAATGCGCGTACCATCTATTGTGACACCAGCAAAAATTGATTGACTACAAAATATAGCTAGCGATAAAAGGCATGTACGCAACATTATTTATTCCTAATTAAAAACTTAGTTATATTCTAAAGTATAGTTAATACTAGTTTTAACAGTTTGAGAGGCTGGACTTGCCTTGTTTGAAATATATCGAGCTTTAAGTGCGTAAGCACCCGTAGTAGAAGCACTTAACTGTCTTGTTAATGAGAAATCAATTGGTGTTGTACCATCTACATTAAGAATTTGTACAAATACATCTTTAGTCGTTGGTGCAGAAGTATCTGTGTTAATTAACCATGATTTATTGGTTGAATCATAGTTAGTACCAGCCGTTCCGCTTAAAGTAATGTTTTTAATGGCACCAATGGTAAGGGCATCACAACTACCAGCTACACCAGTCCCGTCTGTTACGGTGAGTGTAAAGTCTTTCGTGCCTGTAGTTGAATTAGCAGCTGTAAATGCGGTATTACGGACAGTATCAAGCTGCACAGCAACATTGTTTGCTGTGCCAGTAGCACCAGCAGACCCTGTAAGTGTACAAGTACCATTAATTACTTTACCATTTATAGTAATAACACCATCTTCCGCGAATGCAGAATTTGTTATTCCTACCATGCTTAGAGCAGTAACTAATAACATTGAGTTCATTTTTTTCATTTTAAACACCTTTTGACGTGAAAATATTTTGAACATCATCAAATTATTTTCATTATTAAAAATATGGATAATAGTTAAAAAACAAATCACATGAGATTTCTTTTTTGATCAATACTTAATAATTTTACCTCAAAAATAAATAAATGTTAACTTGATCACACCTTCAATTCTATTGACAAATATAAATAAAATTTACCTCCATTTAACATAATGGCTGTTATACGAAATTTTAGAAAAAACATTGATAAAGTACTACTATGTAGTACAATAAAATTACTACATAGTAGTAGATAGTATGGAAGCTTGATGTATACAATATGCGAAACATCTTTGTTCAGTAAGTTTTATTCAGACTATTGGACAGAAAAAGAATACAACGAGTTTAAAATTTTTCTTGCTTCCAATCCTGAAGTTGGTGATGTAGAACCTAACTCAGGAGGAATACGTAAAGTTCGTTGGGGATCTGGTAAGACAGGTAAAAGCGGTGGAGTCAGAGTAATCTATTACAACCGTCTAGCTAATGGACAAATATGGTTACTTACCATTTATGGGAAATCTGCTGTTGATCAACTCGATAAAAAAGTACTACGTGCTTTAGTGGAGAAGTTAAATGAATCGCTCAAATGATATTGTAAGCCGTGATGCTGAACGAGATATTGGTGCTGAATTACTTATGGCAGTAGATGAAATGCTTGCCAATGCTCCAGTAAAAACTTATACCATTACTCAGACTGATGTCGCTTTAGCTCGCCAAAAATCAGAGTTAAGCCAACGTGAATTTGCCGAAACTTTAGGTGTATCTGTGCGTACTTTGGAAAGTTGGGAACAAGGTGTACGTAAACCATCTAAAGCAGCACAATCCTTAATTAAGCTGTTTATCAAAGATCCTTCTTTTGTTAGAGAAGCTCTTAGCTAATTAAAAAATATAGTAAAAATGGGAGCTAAAGGCTCCCATTTTTGTGTTATTCACCAATTAAAATGTCTATGCGATAAACCATTTAAAATGTCCTGTTTTTAACCACAAGAGTCAAGCACAGGATTTAAATTTCTTTGTTCAATAACAGCTTTCTGAGCTTTACGACTCGGCATACTTTTCTTGGCCCGGGAACGTTTATTCTGTTTTTCTAGTTCTTCATGCAGAGGTGGATCAGGAAATTTGAACAACACCTATAAGTGATATTTTGCTCCCCAAATGATGTTATAAACATCAATATATGGAGTATTTTATGACACGTAGACCAAGAAGAAATCATTCAAATGACTTTAAAGCTAAGGTAGCACTTGCTGCGATTAAAGCAGAAAAAACACTTGCTGAATTGAGTGCTGAATTTGATGTTCATCAAAACCAAATTATTGACTGGAAAAATCAATTGATTTCGGCTTCCTCGCAAGCCTTCGATCAATCAAAAGCTCCAGCAGAACCACCCATTGATCTAAAAAAACTACATGCAAAAATCGGTGAGCAGGCATTAGAAATTGATTTTTTAGAAGGTGTGTTGAAGAAACTGGGCCGCTTCAACCACAAAAGTTAATCGACGACTCACTTCAGATTTCAGTATCTAAGCAAGCTAAGCTACTGAAAGTCTCCCGTGGTTGTTATTACTATCGCCCAAAACCTGTGAGTGCATCAGATCTGAAGCTGATGCGCTGTATTGATGAATTACATATGCAATACCCTTTTGCAGGTAGCCGTATGATGCGTGATTTATTGAACCGTCAAGGACATCATATAGGACGACGTCATACACGTACTTTAATGAAAAAAATGGGCATTAATGCGTTATATCGTAAACCAAATCTAAGTCAGGCCAATCAAGCTCACCGTAAATATCCATATCTGCTCAAAGGATTGAATATTCAACGGAGTAATCAAGTGTGGGCAACGGATATAACATATATCCCTATGGCAAAAGGCTTTGTCTACTTATGTGCTGTGATTGATTGGTACAGCCGTAAGGTGCTTGCCCATAGCGTATCGATTAGTATGGAGGTTGCATTTTGTATAGAAACATTAAATGAAGCTATTGAAAAATATGGTCGACCTGAAATCTTTAATACAGACCAAGGCAGTCAATTTACCAGTGATGCGTTTATTGAAGTGTTAAAATCAAATGACATCCAAATCAGCATGGACGGTAAAGGTCGTTGGGTCGATAATGTGATGATTGAACGATTATGGCGGAGCGTTAAATATGAGGAGGTTTATCTCAAAGCCTACAGCAATGTTTTGGATGCGAAGAAGCAATTAAACGCATATTTTGAATTTTATAATTTGAAACGACCTCATTCGAGTCTGGACAAAATGACTCCAGATGAGTTTTACTATGACCAGCTACCACAACAAAATAAGGTAGCTTAACTAGAGCAGAATATCACTTATAAATAAGCTTTTAGTTGTTCAAACAAGTGGGACCACCTCTTGCTGCTGTTGAATATGCGCCAGGACTGAACCTAACCGTTTATTCTCAACAATCTCATTTTGCTGTAGCCCAGCCAATTTATTGAAGATGCTGTAGTTGAGCTTTCGTCCCTCGTGTATGAGTGCCACAGTGCCATCCGGGTACTCCAGAAATGAAATGTATTGCCCAGCAAGCTTATGATTCAGCTCTGTCGGTTCAAGCAGATAAATACATTTGTCATACGTCAGGGTCAGATTCTTGGTGACCTTACGCGGTTCCTGCCAGGTAAAAATATCATCCAGTTCAAGATGAGATTCGGTTAATGGCCGATGCAGGTTCTTTGAGTTTCGCGCACATTTGGCGAACTTCTGATTGAACTGCTCAATAAAGCAGGGCAACCATGCATTTGCTTCTGCAATCGAACCGATTCCTTCCAGGCGCATCTCCTTGATCAGACGGTCCTGAAGGGTTCTGTTCGCTCGTTCTACGCGGCCTTTGGCCTGTGGGGAATTGGCGAAGATAATATCAATGTTTAACTCATTCAGAATCCGGCCAAATTGCGTGATCTTGCTGTCTTGGCTGGATTTCTGATTCACTCGGAATACCGAGTGTTTATCGCTATAAAAGGCCAAGGGCTTGCCGTATTGCTCAATGTAGGCTCGGGTTGAAAGCATATAGTCAAAGGTCGTTTCAGCTTCACAAAAGCGCAGATGCAACAGCTTGCCGGTAGCATCATCGATAAATACCAGCAAACAGCATTTGGTGGCTCTTCCTTCAAACCAGTCATGATATGAGCCATCAATCTGGATCAGTTCACCGAAGCAATCCCGGTTATAGCGTGGCTGGTATGGGCGTTTTAGACGTTTGGATCGAGGAATCCACAGGTCATTGGCCGTCATCCAGCGCCGAACCGTTTCTACCGGGATATTCAGGTCAAACATGCTGCTGAGCTTCTCATGCGCCAAGGTGGGTCCAAATCCAAGCAGATGTTCAGAAATAATGGAAACACATTTTGATTTTAACAAGTCGTCATGGCGACGATGACCAGGTTGACCACGACTGGCATGCGCCAGACCTGAAACACCATCTTGATTGAGCTTCTGCAATAATCGGGTAATTTGACGGGTGGAAAGATTCAGGATTTCAGCAGCACGGACCTGGGTAATACGATGATCTCGAACGTCTTGCAGAACTGCAAGACGTTGAATTTCTTTGTCAGACATAGTGATCAGCATCTATATTTTATATCCAGTCCATGGTGATAAAAATCATCATAAACCAGACATTTTTATTGGTGAGAATATAGACACTTTAAATGGGTTCTAACATTTTGACTTCGCATAACGTGTATTATGTTAATTTTAGGAGATCTATACAATTCTGTACTTTTTCACAATCATAGAAAAAGCAAATAAAATACTTACCCAAAATAAATAATCAATAAAAAAATTGAGAAAAACAAATTGATCCATGCCGATGAAAATAAATAAAGGATTGATACTTATACTTCCGACTGGAGAGGTTTCACCATCTATAAGGAACTGTAGAGGAAATCCCCCAGCTATGACTTCAACTTTTTCAAGCTTATCTACAACTATGCGAGCAACTAATATATTTTTTTGATAAAGCAAAGATACATAAGTCAAAATAATCGCTAAGAAATTAAAATATAATATTTTTTTCATAACTATTCTTTATCTTTTAAATTAATTAAAAACAGCCAATAACATAAGCCAGGAAAGAGAGCCATAAAAATAGTCCATGTATTGGTATACATTTTCCACCACTCTTTCGAAATTTCTCCTGTGTGACTCCATTCAAAAAGAATAAAAAATGGAGTAGCAATAATTATAGAGGCAATACAGATAGTTAATAAATTAAGACTGTTATAACGATTTAAAAGAATTGAGAATATGAAGCTGAAAGGTACAGTCAAAATACAATAAGCCAAGTAGACAAGACCGTGCCCTACAAGAACCACTAAAATCGAGTATAGGCTGTATTCCTGATTCATTACGATAAACCGGACTGCTGTGAAAAAAAGTAGTGGTAAAGGAGAAAGTAAGAGAGCTTTTACTATTTTTTCATTTGAGTATTTCACTAATTTAATTCTCTTATCTACTCAATAAATAATAATACTATAACGATTTTATTGGAGGTTTTTTGATTCCATTTAACATAATGGGCGTTATACGAAATGCCTTTGTTAGAACCCATTTAAAGTGTCTATATTCTCACCAATAAAAATGTCTAGTTTATGATGGTTTAAACATCATGGACTGGATATGAAATATAGATGCTGATCACTATGTCTGACAAAGAAATTCAACGTCTTGCTGTTCTGCAAGACGTTCGAGATCAACGTATTACCCAAGTCCGTGCTGCTGAAATCCTCAATCTTTCAACCCGTCAAATTACCCGGTTATTACAAAAGCTCAATCAAGATGGTGTCTCAGGTATGGCGCATGCCAGTCGTGGTCAACCAGGTCATCGTCGCCATGATGATTTATTAAAATCAAAATGTCTTTCCATTATTTCTGAACATCTGCTGGGATTTGGACCCACCTTGGCCCATGAGAAGCTCAGCAGCATATTTGACCTGAATATCCCGGTAGAAACGCTTCGGCGCTGGATGACTGCAAATGACCTCTGGATTCCGCGATCCAAGCGCCTTAAACGTCCATATCAGCCACGTTATAATCGGGATTGCTTCGGTGAGCTGATCCAGATTGATGGCTCATATCATGACTGGTTCGAAGGACGCGCTGCTAAGTGCTGTTTATTGGTGTATATCGATGATGCCACTGGAAAGCTGTTACATCTGCGCTTCTGTGAGGCGGAAACGACCTTTGATTATATGCTTTCAACCCGAGCCTACATTGAGCAATACGGCAAGCCTTTAGCGTTTTATAGCGATAAACACTCGGTATTCCGAGTGAATCAGAAATCGAGCCAAGATAGCCAGATCACGCAATTTGGGCGGATTCTGAATGAGTTAAATATTGATATTATCTTCGCCAACTCACCCCAGGCCAAAGGCCGTGTGGAACGTGCCAATAGAACACTCCAGGATCGCCTGATCAAGGAAATGCGCCTAGAAGGTATCTGTTCAATTGCCGAGGCAAATGCCTGGCTGCCCTGCTTTATTGAGCATTTCAATCAGAAGTTTGCCAAGTGTGCGCGAAACTCAAAGAATTTACATCGGCCATTAACCGAATCTCATCTTGAACTGGATGATATTTTTACCTGGCAGGAACCGCGTAAGGTCACCAAGAATCTGACCCTGACCTATGACAAATGTATTTATCTGCTTGAACCGATAGAGCTGAATCATAAGCTTGTTGGGCAATATATTTCATTTCTGGAGTACCCGGATGGGACTGTGGCCCTCATGCACGAGGGACGAAAGCTCAACTACAGCATTTTCAATAAATTAGCTGGGCTACAGCAGAATGAGATCGTTGAGAATAAACGGTTAGGTACAGTTCTGGCACATATTCAGCAACAGCATGAAGAGTTGGAAAAACAGAATAAACGTTCCCGTCTCAAGAAAAGTATGCCGAGTCGTAAAGCTCAGAAAGCTGTTATTGAACAAAGAAAGTTAAATCCTGTGCTTGACTCTTGTGGTTAAAAACAGGACATTTTAAATGGTTTATCGCATAGACATTTTAATTGGTGAATAACAGCCTTTTTAAATATTTTTAATTATCAAATACTTAATCCAATAAATCCAAAACCGCAAAGATCAAAAAACAGACGTTTTAACAACTCGTGTGTTTTTTAAGCAAATCTGTAACTTTTAGCCAATAAAATCGGCCAAAAAACACTCAATTTTAGATTTTTTGTCCAGATCACAAGGCTTCCGGATCCGAAACTATCCCCAATTTCTGCGGATAAACCTGGGACAGTTTTTAGCCGGTCTTGTACGTATATGCTCACATCAATCTCGGCCCTTTGCGCCTGTACGACCTGGTTGTAATTTTCTATGATGGATTCATCAGGAACAGGAAGTTCCACACAATAATAAGAACATAGATACGCACAAGGACTGTAAGGTACGACAGGAGTTATACCGAGCGAACCAATACGAAAAACCCCGGCAGGATGCTGGGGTTTTTTATGCTCTGTACTTTTAGATGAGGCCTGGATGGGCATCTAGAATATGGATTAAAGTCATTCACCAATTACAACAAATCACACGCTACAAATTATTTAATGATAAGATATGTATCAATGATACCTATCCTATTAGGAGATAAAAAATGGAAGTTGCTAAAGTCTTTCAAACAGGTCGAAGTCAAGCCGTTAGGTTACCTAAAGCATTTCGTTTTAATGGTACTGAAGTAGCGATTAAAAGTTTTGGACGTGGTGTGTTATTGATGCCTATCGACAATCCTTGGGATGTAATGCTAGAAGCTCTAAACGAGTTTGAAGTTGGATTCAAGTTAGAACGGGCAGATCAGGGCGAACAGGTACGTGAGGATTTCAAATGATTTACCTCTTAGACACAAATATTTGTATCTATGTGATCAATCATAAGCCAGAGCATGTTTTTGAACGCTTTAAACAATACCAGCTTGGTCAGCTTGCGATTTCAAGCATAACAGCATCCGAATTAGCTTTTGGCGTTGAAAAATCTGGCTCTGAGCGTAACAAACAGGCATTGAACAAGTTTTTATCACCCTTAGATATTTTACCTTACGATGAGAAAGCAATCTGGCATTACGCAAAACTACGTCAAGATCTACAATCTACAGGTAAAATAATTGGTAGTTTGGATATGCTAATTGCAGCGCATGCCCTAGCTTTAGATGTTGTATTAGTCACAAATAACATCAAGGAATTTGAGCGTATAGATGGATTAAAGTTAGAAAACTGGGTTTAATTACAATTTCTAGTCCTTTTAAGGACTAGATTTCTCATAATTTGTATAATATTAATTCTATTAAGATTCCATAAAAATGAAAAAAATCTTTGTATTAACTCTACTGGTATCTTCAACATCTATTTTTGCTACTTCCCCCCCGCTTACACCACAAAATTTAGAAAAATATAAGGGTAATCAAGAAAATAAGATGTCACGTTTGAGAGTAAGTCTGGCTGTTTCTAGCAATAATGATCAGGGTGAGATTAATATCTCTAATTTCACTTTATGTTCAACAATTACTTGCTGGAAAGCTGAGGTTAATAAACCTGTACCTATTGTAAATAGTAGTACCACAAGAGGTCAGCTAGTAGCTGACGTTTTAATTCCAATGAATGAGCAACTTAAACAGATCTTTTTTGAACCAACGACAGGAAAGCAGTCGATTGAAGGCAATTTAAAGTTCGAAAAAGTAGTCAAAATTGAGCCTGAATATCAAGGCCACACTTTGTATATTGTTTTAGATAAGGTTAGTAAAGGAAGCGGTGTATTTCGCTACTTTCCAGTCGCTAGTAGTGCGTTGCCTTTTAATCCTGAATTAAAATACTATCTAATTGATCCAAAATTCAATCAAACAATTAATCTAAATAGTAAAAGTATGATTACGTTTCCAGCAAATTTCTTGCCTGAGCCTCAATTATTTTTTATTGCTGAGCATAATGTAGGTAAAAAATTTCCAATGCTCGATATATATCCTTACCTCAAGGGCAGAGGTGATCTTAAAATTAAGTTAGCTGAAGTAAATAAAGGGAGTAACAGTCATCCTCAAAACCAAGTTATTTCCTCAATAAGATATTCTGAAATTACTTCTTCTAATACTCGTGTAATTAATGGATCGGATACTCCCAATACAGCAGTTTTAGAAAAAAAGTCATTATGGCTCAGGCTGCTGAATATTCTAAATTTAGAATAAAATTATAATAAAAATTAAAGGCCTACCTTTGACTGGCCTTCAATTTTTAAACACCTCTTTTAATGTGGTGTTTAACATAAAATCTCTTATGCGAAATTCAGGACGACAAGAAAAAAAGCTACGCTTCGCTTGGTGGATTTACTCATCTTCAAGCACCTGTAAGTAAAGCTCATCTGCTTTTTGAGCAATGGCTTTGCCGTTCTCACGCATTTCTAACTCTTTAGCTACATAGGCTTTAATTGGCGTGTTGTAATAACTACCACCATAATAATCTTTAATGAGTTTTAAAGGTACTTCAACTCCATGCTCATCAAAAAGATCGCGCCGATAGTTGTATTCATAAATAGTATCTGCATAGGTCGGTAGTCGAGGTAAATAGGTTAAGTGGGGCGGTGATAGTTCGATTTGGTTCCACGTTTTTTTTGCTCGTTTATGTAAAAAACGATGAGCAAAATGGAGTATTTGCCCTGCTTGGGAACGGTTTGCTTTAAACACTGACCACGTTTCCACCAAAAGAAAAAGATTTTTAAGGTCTGCCCTGTTCTTCTCTGCCGAAGCTGTTGTTTTTTGGCTAACCAATTTGTGAATAGTATCAATAAATTTTTTCTTAATTTTTTCAACACTTTGCTTAGTATACCGCCAAGTCCACGTATAAGCCCTTACTCGATCTTTGTAGTCTTTCTCATCACCCAGGATAAGCTGTTTATAGGTTTTATGCGTATCTCTGAAAAGCTCTAAAGTTATTAAAGCTGTAGGCTTCACAGCGACAGGATTCTTTAAAGCAAATAATTTTGGTTCATTGTCTTTGAAATGGCCTGCAATAAGGTTTAACTCTGCTGAAATACTATCGACATCCCACTTAAAGCCTTTGTACTTCTCTTTAAGATTCGCAATTTTTAAACGCTCGGACTCTTTGGCAAGTTTATTAACCTCAATACCGTTGAATGTATTGAAATCTCTGCTTGTTGGCGTGGTAAATAGACAATATAAAAACCATTTTTCTACGTTAAAAACATCCCTTTGGACGATCATGGTGCAAATTGGGCGACCCGTTTCAAGGCGGTAATTCCTTTGTCTTGGAGAAAGACCCAATTCATAACGCTCTGTCAGTTTTTCTAGCACCGAATCAATGGATTTTTTGGAGCTGTCATACTCAAAAGTGAAGTAAAAATATGCACCATTGGCAACATGGTCAGCGAGCCTTTGCATGGTGAATTTTGTGTGTGGACTAAAAATTATCATCCAATTATTTTCCAATTATTGTAATCAAGGGTTAATTCACAAAATACACGGTTTTTTGCTCAAAAAATAGCATTGTAATCGAGTAAAAGGATTTTTGGTTTTAAGCTGTTTTTTGCTTTTTCTATAGCGAAGCTATGGTGAACTTGCGAAACAAGTTTTAAGGACTTTTAGACGGTATTTGTAATCGCGTAATAAGTAGTTCCTGCAAAACGACTCTAGACAGCATATTTTTTGTGCATTATGCTTTTTAAATCAGTTGTGAAGTGTGTCTGACCAACGCACCTAAAAGACCTTTAACCGTTTTTTAGTGTGCCGTTAGGCACACTAAAAATTTTGATTTTCAACAGCTCACAGTGGAAAGGTTGACAGCCTGAAAACTGCTTGACGAAGCGGACTGCCATTTAACTGTGGCTCGGTACGCTTTGATGAGGGCTGATGAGGGGTGGCTTTTGCCTACCCTCAAATTCTACTCAATCCACTTCATTGTTGGTTCTTGAAGTTGGGCGACAAGGAAACGGAATCACCGAAAGGTGGCGAATGGGTTAAACCCCATTCTAGGCTGAAAGGGCTGAAATCCTGCTTTTGAAGAAATAGTGAGTGAAATCCAATGATGGAGAGTAGCGTTAATAACTACCGTTCTTCGCTGAATCTTTATGGTTTGGCGAGGTGCGTGGCACACACGATGGCTTCTGCGGTATTCGAGAGGGTACAGGCGATCAAGGTGAAAGCTGGCGAGAGTGGCACTTTTTGGTCAGGTGGTGAAATTGTCGTGATGACATTCCATTTTGGCTCGAAAGGTCGATGTATAGCTTAAACGTGTTAAAGGTGGGGAGAGATCCTCATCGACTGTGCTAAGTAAGTGTTCTACCCATGATGATATTTTTTAAGCTGCGGAATCGGTATTTTGGAACTGCGTACCGAAAAGCAAGGAAAAAGCTTAGAAACTTAGTGGATGAACGTACTGCTTGTTAAGACTTCAATTGATAACTTGGGACGCACTTTTATGTCATTAGGTTTTGTCACCTAAGTTTTTGAATAACTAAATTTTTAGTTATCGGCATAGATGTGTTGGAGCGATCTTTAGTAGCGCATATAAGGCAGATTTTTTGCCGAAGTTGTACCGTCATAATTCTGAATAAGTTATTGTTTTTTTTATTTGTAAAATAGATAGTGATCTATAATTACAGGTAAAATTGATAATCAATAAGAATTTTCTTTTGAGTTGTTTTATCAAAAGTTGGTTAAAAGCCATAGCTACCGTTGTCAGAAATGACTTGTTAAGGGAATCGTGGTTTTGCGAAAGAGTGATGTTGAGGCTACAGGGGACTGTAGTTGAGTGTGTTACTTCCTGCATGGTCATAGTGCTTGAAGGCTGTGGATTTAAAGCCACAGGAGAGTCAAAAAGGTTAAATGGGGATTGGTCTCCCCTGCTGTTCGAGTTGGTCGCTCGGACTAAACTAAACTTCTGAAGACATAGTTTTTCGAGGTTGTTATCCACCATAGGATAAATATTTTCTGATTTTATGAATAAATTCAGCGTTTTGAAGTTTGGTGTTAGTTGGTTGGCAAACAGCACTTCGATAAAATTTTACGGTGCATACGTCATAAGCATTTTATAGACCCCCTCGGATATTCTTAGCCAACAGAATATCGAAACGAGGTGGGTTGTCTAAATACCCACCATTTGCGTTTTAAGACACTTTAAATCTAAACCTGTAGGTAGGCATAGGAATAACCGTTAAAACACCAAATAAAGCAAACCATGCACTATAAATCCACACCTTTTGGTGTATCTTACTCACGATCTGTCATAAAATCTTCTAACCCTGTTGGGTCATCATTGTTTTTAAAGAACTCCTCCCAAGTTACTTCACAAAAGACACCATCTTCATTGGCTCTAAACCATCGTGGTTTGTTGAAGTTCTTCATCGAGAGAGAAACCAAATCTTCATCTTTTTTATCTTTGCTCATCTCAGATCCTCTTTAGCGAGTGTCTACGAGCGACACAACGAAAATTTGCGCCTAGACTCCCTGAAAAACTGCTTTTTAAAATATTTGCTTCAACAAATTGAAAGTAGATCACATGCTGATCTTTGCACCTAGACCGAGCGAAGCGAGCATAAAAAACTTATGAGCGAAGCGAATTCCGAGTTGCTTTTGCCTTTTCTTAAAGTAACAAGAATATTAACTAAAAATTGCCCCACGAATCGAGCGAAAGCGAGATTCAATAGAGTTTGAGCGTAGCGAAAACCAAGGGCAATTTTTAATTTACTAATTTTAAAAGCTTTATTAAAAGCTTTTAATAGCTTTTAAAAAGCTTTTAAAAAGCTTTACGACCAGTCTCAATGTATTGCTATATCAGTGTTTCAGACACTAAAGTGGGGGCGAAATGTTAGGTTTTTGACTTTAAGTGGGGGCGAAATGTTAGGTTTTTGACTTTAAGTGGGGGCGAAATGTTAGGTTAGTGGGGGCGAAATGTTAGGTTAGTGGGGGCGAAATGTTAGGTTAGTGGGGGCGAAATGTTAGGTTGTAATCAAGATATGCTTGACTTAATAAGTGGGGGTAAGTAGTATTGAAAATACCACCACATAATAGAAGAATAGTAATTTTAGATGGCTGTATCATTAAAGAAAATTAAAAATTTTGAGGAACATGACAAATCTCTTTTTCCTCTTGCAGCACCTGCCAAACGTTATCCAAAAGACTATGCTGTCTTTCAAAATATTTTCTGGCAATTGAAGCATGAGAAATCACCAAAAGACGATATTCTAAAATTGCTATTCTTTTTTAGCCCTAAAGTTCGGCTAGCATCAGATCCCAATGAAACAACAGAATTCACTGTAACAGCTAAAGAATATGCTGAATTGACGGGCTTAAAGCCAAGCAGTGCTTATGTAGCCTTAAACCGAGTAGTAGATGCTCTCTACGACCACAGTGTAGTTTTTTATCATCCTGGAAAAGATCGAGATATTCGAACAAGACTCATTAGTACATGCTCATACAAGGATGGATGTTTTTATATTTCTTTCACGCATTTTGCCCTATACATTATGTATGTTTTTAATAAACAAAATTCGTATACAAAATTTAAAGTTAAGTCGGCTGTTGCCTTACATGGTCACGGTTTAAAACTTTACCCATTCTTGGTACAAAATGAATTTCGGTCTAATTTCGATGTATCCATTAAAGAATTAAAAAGTGCTTTAGGTCTGGCAGAAAATTCATACCCAGAATATAGAGATTTCAAAAGTACTATTCTTAAACCCCACATTGATGACATTAACTCTAAAACAGAACTTACTATTGAGTTTAAAGCAGTCAAGAAAGAAGGACGCAAAGCTAGTCATGTTAATTTTATAGTTAGAAAAAAGAAAACTATTGGAGCTAATCAACAAAGTGAAACTGGTAGTAACCAAGAGCAAAATAAAATAACTGCAAAAATGGTTTATTTAACGATAATTCAAAGTGAAGAATTGAGCTTGAGATTCAAAGAATCTGGTGAGACTACAGACGAATTAGTAGAAAGAATAAAAATTGATTTTAAAAATAACGAAGGTAATAGATGGATTGAAAAACTAGCAGAATTCAATATCGACTTTACTATTGAACAAAAAGTTTGAAAAATTGCTGCTATACCTAGAAAAGTACGATTTAATTCAAAATAAGATATATGTTCAGCTAAGATGTTCAGATGAACATCCTTAAACACGCGCTGAGGGATTACATTGAACAAAACAAAATTTAGCATAATGGACGCAAGTAAAGCTTTTAAAAAATCAAGAACAACAATCTATGAATCTATAAAAAGTGGTGAATTATCAAGAGATCATGATGGACTTATAGACTTATCGGAACTTATCAGAGTTTATGGCAATCCAGTTAGTGTTCAGTCCAGTACACGTACTGAACAAGTCCAGAAGGATGTACAGGTACACGTTCAGTCTGAAGTTGAAAATGTATTAAAAGATCAAATTTCTTTACTCAAAAATCAGTTAGATTTAGCAAATCAAAGAGAAAAGTCTTTGATGCAACATATTGAAGATCTCACTCATAGAATTGAGTTTAAAGGCACGTTAGAACAGCCAAAACAAGAAAATACTAGTAAGCCAAATGAATCTACTAATCTAAATATAGCAACAGATCCTCGGCCAGAGATTGAGTCGAACTATGACGCATTGACTACTTTTGGGGAAGACAACAAGCGTATACCTATTCCTGAACACGTTGAACCGGAACCTAAAAAAAGGGGACTATTGGGCCGTTTAGCTCGGGCAGTTTTTACAGATGAGTAAGGTTTTATTGTTATTTTTAGCTAAACAAAAGTGTGGAACATTGCTCACTTATTAAGCGTGGAACGTGAAAAATCATAAAAAAAGCCCAACTTGGGGAAGATGGGCTATAAACTTTGAAATAAGTGTATGAATTTAAAGGTTAATTATAACGCATTTCGTATAACGCGTATTATGTTAATTTTAGACAATTTAAAAAATCACATGGTAGATCATCAATGAATAGGACGCCCCCTAAAAAAGTAATTCAAACTCTTAGACAGGAGGTAGGATTTGGTTGTCCTGTTCCTAATTGTGGAAACCCTTATCTCGAATGGCATCATTTCGATCCGCCTTGGAGTATTGAAAATCATCACAGACCAGAGGGTATGATTGCTCTTTGTACACAGCATCATAAAAATGCTGATAACTATGCTTATACCAATGATCAATTAGTAGAGTTTAAAAAAAATAAGGTTAATTCAGAAAAAGTAAAAGGCAATTTTGAATGGCGGAGAAATAAATTATTAACCGTAGTAGGGGGAAATTTCTACTATGAAACACCTCGCGCACTTGTAATTGATAATTATGATGTAGTTTCTTTAACAAGGGATGAAAGTGGTTATTTACTGCTAAATGTTGAAATGCTTAGTGTGTCTAAGGAAGAGCGTTTAGTAATGAGGAATAACTGCTGGGAAAATATAGGAACTCCTATTGATTTTAAGTGCCCCCCTAGTGGTAAAGAAATTGAAATTAAATATGAAAATGGAGATTTTCTATCAATTAAATTTTATGTCATTAATAATAAAGAATTATTTAAAAAGAATTTTGATATAGAAGCTCCTGATTCCTTAGAATTCCCTCTAACTATTTCTGAAATTAACTTTGAAGTATCTGGTATAGACATAAAAGTTTCACCAAAAGGTACAAACATTCAAACAAATCAATTTATACGAAATTTTTCATATAATTGTGGTGTAGGTATGATGTTGAATTTAGGAATAAAATGGCGTCAAAATTGGAATTTAGTACCAGTTCCTAGTCGTAGAGCAGCCTCATGTCCATGTAATAGTGGTTATAGATATAAACACTGTCATGGAAAAATAGAATTAGGGGGCTAATTTTATTTATAAACCTTCATTTTACATAATGGCGGTTATACGAAATTAGTAGTTTTTACGCGGAATTCCTAAGGTATTCATCTTTTGTCTTATACCTTTATTTTTACCAATAGGTAAAATATATTCATAACCTACATCGAAAAGTAGGTAATTAAGAAAAAATTACAGCGTTTTATAAGCCTTATAGTAACGGGAGAGACTATAGGGCTTTTTATTTATCTTAATATTCATATATCTATGATGAAGCCATGATACTCTGCGATATAAAAAACCGGCTTGAGAATAGACCGGTCTTTTATGATATTTGCTAAAATACTCTTTTGAAATATAAAAAACTAAGCGTGTATAGCACTGGGTCTAGGTGTTTTTTGGGCTTAGTTATTAGCGTTATTTAAATAAGTATAAGTCAATTTTTACCTAATGGATTTGCTTTTCAACTAGTTCCAATTTCTTTAATGCTTGCCCTTTTTTATGATCATTATTAATCTTTACAACTAGAGCTAAAATAAAAACCATCACTATAAAAACAAGGAAAATCAAATGCTTTTTCATCATTAATTCCGTCTTTTGACCTTTAAGAATGCCTTGCTCCTTTGTAAATAGATATGACATAAGGGAAGCACTGATACAAGCCTTTTTAAATGACTTTAGCAACTCGATAGACAGTTGCAACTCCACAATTCACTGCTTTGGCAATTTCTTCCTTAGTCATATTGCCAGATGCTAGCAATTCTTTTATTCGTTTGTGCTTAGCCTCATTGGCTTTCTTACCTGTTGGCTTGTAACCCGAACGTTCCAGGCCCTGCTTAATACGTTCTATACGTTTCTCATTGTCTAGACGGGCCATTGTTGCCAGGAGATCAATCAACATATTGTTGATGAGTTCCAAGATTGAATGAGTAATGCTGTCACTGGTTTGAATCATTTGGTAGGTAGTAGGAAGATCTGCCACAATTAATCGAAGTCCTTTCTCCTGAATCCTGCGCTTCAGCTCTTGAAAATCCTGTTGGGTTAGGCGTGATAATCGGTCAATACTTTCAACCAACAAGGTGTCACCTTGATTTGCTTCTGACAGTAGCTTATTCAATTCAGGTCGGTCTAACTTCGTACCACTATAGTTTTCCACGTACACAATGGTTTCGCCCAAATTCAAGTTTTGGTTTAGATCCTGAAGAATCTGCAAAGCCCTTTCTGCATCTTGATCTTTAGTTGAAGCTCGTAGATAAATACGTGTATTCATTTTTATCATTTAATCATTAATTCTATTAGATTAATGATAACACTATCATTTAATTATTGCATTAAGTTTAATGATAGATATTTTATGTTATTTGGCTCGTTATCATTCAGCTATACTCTTTTGATAAAAAAAGCATGACTGAAAACCATGCCTTGGGAGCCCACATAACATGTTGTATGTTAATCTTAGATTTAATTATATATAAGCGTAATTGTTGCTTGAGCATAGAGGTGGTCCCACTTGTTTGAACAACTAAAAGCTTATTTATAAGTGATATTCTGCTCTAGTTAAGCTACCTTATTTTGTTGTGGTAGCTGGTCATAGTAAAACTCATCTGGAGTCATTTTGTCCAGACTCGAATGAGGTCGTTTCAAATTATAAAATTCAAAATATGCGTTTAATTGCTTCTTCGCATCCAAAACATTGCTGTAGGCTTTGAGATAAACCTCCTCATATTTAACGCTCCGCCATAATCGTTCAATCATCACATTATCGACCCAACGACCTTTACCGTCCATGCTGATTTGGATGTCATTTGATTTTAACACTTCAATAAACGCATCACTGGTAAATTGACTGCCTTGGTCTGTATTAAAGATTTCAGGTCGACCATATTTTTCAATAGCTTCATTTAATGTTTCTATACAAAATGCAACCTCCATACTAATCGATACGCTATGGGCAAGCACCTTACGGCTGTACCAATCAATCACAGCACATAAGTAGACAAAGCCTTTTGCCATAGGGATATATGTTATATCCGTTGCCCACACTTGATTACTCCGTTGAATATTCAATCCTTTGAGCAGATATGGATATTTACGGTGAGCTTGATTGGCCTGACTTAGATTTGGTTTACGATATAACGCATTAATGCCCATTTTTTTCATTAAAGTACGTGTATGACGTCGTCCTATATGATGTCCTTGACGGTTCAATAAATCACGCATCATACGGCTACCTGCAAAAGGGTATTGCATATGTAATTCATCAATACAGCGCATCAGCTTCAGATCTGATGCACTCACAGGTTTTGGGCGATAGTAATAACAACCACGGGAGACTTTCAGTAGCTTAGCTTGCTTAGATACTGAAATCTGAAGTGAGTCGTCGATTAACTTTTGTGGTTGAAGCGGCCCAGTTTCTTCAACACACCTTCTAAAAAATCAATTTCTAATGCCTGCTCACCGATTTTTGCATGTAGTTTTTTTAGATCAATGGGTGGTTCTGCTGGAGCTTTTGATTGATCGAAGGCTTGCGAGGAAGCCGAAATCAATTGATTTTTCCAGTCAATAATTTGGTTTTGATGAACATCAAATTCAGCACTCAATTCAGCAAGTGTTTTTTCTGCTTTAATCGCAGCAAGTGCTACCTTAGCTTTAAAGTCATTTGAATGATTTCTTCTTGGTCTACGTGTCATAAAATACTCCATATATTGATGTTTATAACATCATTTGGGGAGCAAAATATCACTTATAGGTGTTGTTCAAATTTCCTGATCCACCTCTCATATACACCAGTCGCTGGTACTGGAATAGCATTAGAATAATAACGTGCCTTAAATGATTTAGAAACCGTACCTCCTGTTCCAATAGTACCAAAGTTGAAAAAGCTACTCGAACTACCTATTACCTTAGGTGCAATTGGCAGTGGTGAACCGCTGCTATCCGTTATTTGTACCGAAACATTTGGAGAGTAATTAGTCCCAGTATTTTTTAATAACCCTAGAGTATTGCTTGCTGCATTATTATTATCAGTCAAAAGTGCAACTAGGCTTTTATTCGCATCAATTGCATTACAGCCACTGACATTCATAGTAAATGTCGTATCACCTAATGTTTGACCAATGGAAGTAAAATCTGTCGTGCGAACCGTTGGAAGAGTTACATTAATAGCTGCACCGCTATTCACTACGCAGGTTGTTTTAGTGATTTTAAAAGTAGAATTGGATAATGTAATGATTGTACTAGCTGATTGAAAAATTCCGCTAAGAGCGGTAAGCTGCCCAAGTCTTAGGTTATTTATGACAAATGTCG
>NZ_AP019745.1 GCF_006757745.1 Acinetobacter radioresistens DSM 6976 = NBRC 102413 = CIP 103788
ATGCGGGACTTAGTAGTTAAAGATAATGCCTTAATTAATGCGAGTTATAACTTAGACTTAGTAGAACAACGTTTGATCTTATTAGCTATCGTCGAAGCAAGAGATAGTGGTCGAGGAATCAATGCAAATGACCCCTTAGAAGTGCATGCTGAGAGTTATGTAAATCAATTTAATGTTGCAAGACAAACAGCTTACCAAGCGTTAAAAGATGCTTGTAAGGATCTATTTGTACGTCAATTTAGCTATCAAGAAATTAATAAAAGAGGAAATGTAGAGAATGTTTTAAGTCGCTGGGTGAGCGAGATTAGATATATCGATGATGAGGCTACAGTAAAGTTAATATTTGCCCCTGCAATCGTGCCACTTATTACACGTTTAGAAGAACAATTCACTAAATATGAGTTACAACAGATTAGTAATCTCAGCAGTGCTTATGCAGTGCGGTTGTATGAATTATTAATTGCTTGGCGTAGTACGGGTCAAACTCCAATTATCGAACTAGCAGAGTTCAGACAAAAAATAGGCGTTCTTGATGATGAATATACAAGAATGGGAAATTTCAAAGATCGAGTATTAAATCTAGCTATTGCCCAAATTAATGAACACACGGATATTAACGTCCAATGTCAGCAACATAAAAAGGGACGTAATATTTCTGGTTTTTCATTCAACTTTAAACTGAAAAAAGTCGTTATAGCTCATAACAAAGAGCAAACTGCTCTTGAGATTTTCTCAAAATTTACCGATGCACAGCGTCATCTTTTTGCCAGTAAACTGTCTGAGCTTCCAGAGATGAATAAATATTCTCAAGGTACTGAAAGCTACTCACAATTTGCAGTTCGAATTTCTGAAATGCTACGAGATCCACAAAAATTTGAAGAACTACTCCCATATCTAAAAAAAGTAGGCTTTAATACAAAATAAACTTCATGTTCAGATTGGATGTTCACATAAACATCCTTGTACACGTACTGAGGGATTCCATTGAACACAACAAAATTTAGCGTTATGGACGCAAGTAAAGCCTTTAAAAAATCACGTACAACAATATACGAGGCTTTAAAAAGTGGTGAATTATCAAGAGATCATGATGGACTTATAGACTTGTCTGAACTTATCAGAGTTTATGGCAATCCAGTCGGTGTTCAGTCCAGTGTACGTACTGAACAAGTTCAAAAGGATGTACAAGTACACGTTCAATCTGAAGTTGAAAATGTATTAAAAGATCAAATTTCTTTACTCAAAAATCAGTTAGAGTTAGCAAATCAAAGAGAAAAGTCTTTGATGCAACATATTGAAGATCTTACTCATAGAATTGAGTTTAAGGGCACCTTAGAACAGCCAAAACAAGAAAATATTAATCAACTAAATGAATCTACTAATTCGAATATAGCAACAGATCCTCGGCCACAGACTGAGTCAAACTATGACGGATTGACTACTCCTCAGAAAGACAATAAACGTATCCCTGTTCCAGAACACGTTGAGCCTGAACCTAAAAAAAGGGGTTTCCTGAGCCGTTTTTTCCTTCCTTATGGTTAGCCAGGACTCCAGTTTTTTGATGAGCCAATTTCAGTGCAAGCACATGAAATAATGACTCATCAAAAAACTGGATGAGGTTTATTAAAACTGAATAAACTTGTGGAACATTGCTTAGTTATTGAGCGTGGAACACGAAAAATCACTGAAAAAGCCTAAGAGTGGTCTCTTAGGCTTTTTTGTACAGAATAATACATTGATTATATTAAGGTTTTATTAATGATTTCGTATAACGTGTATTATGTTAATTTTAGGAAATCTTAAATTACTATTCTGCATTTAATATGTTCTAAGCGTAAAACATATTGTAAAAAGTATTATGATCTTATATTTTAGAGTAATTACTCTAAATAGAGCTAAAAACAATGCATCATACGAAAATAGGGACCTATTCATGGGTTGTGAAAGCAAATGGGAAATTATCGTTTAAGGAGAAAATTAAATTATTTAATACCCTATTGATACCCAGCCTAATGACACCAATCAAAGAAAATTTATATAAAAAACAGTTAAATAAAAATATAAATCTCGACCAAATTATCGTTCCAGATACCAAAATGATTGAACTGGCTATAGAAGAACTCGAATCAAAAGCGAGTTCTCCGATCATTAATCATTCTTGGAGAACCTATTTTTGGGGAGCTGCTTTAGGCCAAATTCAGAATAAAACTTTTGATCCAGAATCACTGCTTACAGCGGCTTTGTTCCATGACATTGGTTTAACAGAACCTCATTTAGAAACTAAAGGCTGTAAATGTTTTACACATGAAAGTGCGGATCAATTTGCGTATAAAGCAGCACAGATCAATTTTGATGAAGATAAGACACTGCTCATCAAAGATGCCATTTGCATTCATATGAATGGTTATATTGATCCATCACACCCCAATGAAGTCCTACTTTTGCAGCAAGGTGCATCGTGTGATGTGATTGGTGAACAACTTCACAAATTACCCTCTCCTTTTAAGAAAAAAATTATAGAAAATTATCCAAGAGAAAACTTTAATAAAACTTTTATTGAGCTCATAAAAGCTGAAAGTAAGAACAATCCAAATTCACGTACAGCCTTTCTAAAAAATCTAGGGTTACCCTTAATGATTCACTTGAATCCATATAGGAATTAAAACGGATGCACAGTTTCTCTTTTAAAGATGCCTATACGGTTAAAGTGAATAAGATAAGCCCAAGTAGTAAGGATAAACATTTAACTTTTATTTTATTACCTGCGATTGGTGTCCCCATTAAAAAGTATGAAAAATTGATCATGGGGCTTAAAAATAATGGTTATTCAGTGATTTATGCTGATTATCCATGTTGTGGAGAGAATATTCCTCAAATCTCTAAAGAGCACGATTATGACTATGCGGATTTACTTCAGTACTTTATACCCAATTTGATTGAAAGTTGTGATACACAGGACTTTGTCCTTTTAGGACATAGTTTAGGGGGGCATCTTGCTAGCTTATATGCCTTAAAAAATAATACGCCAATCGTCGTGATTGCTTCAGGAAACATTCATTATAAGAATTGGAATCTGACAGGCAGGGCTAAAATACTAAGTGCAGTGTTATTGTTTAAAGCGCTGACTAAAGCCTATGGTTTTTTCCCAGGTTACAAGATTGGTTTTGGGTATAGGGAAGCCAAAAGCCTGATGAATAATTGGTGTCACACTGTGTTAACAGGGAATTACAGTTTTTCAGGTATAGAACTTAGGAAAAATGCAATTAAAGGTTTGTTTATTAATATAAAAGATGATCAATTTTCCCCTCTAAAGTCTACTAAAAAATTAGCAGACATGTTTCATCATCATGTTTTAGAACAAATTGAATTACCCCCACATTTGAAAGGCAATAGACATAGTATTTGGCTAAAAAATCCCGATCAGATCATTAAACTTATTGATCGGAGTGTAAAAGAAGCAAAAATCCTCGACTATTAAAACAATCCACCTTATATAAATGATCAGCTTAATAGTCAGATGTATTATCCTTGTGGAATATTTACAACAGTGCCACTATTTTTCTCTAACTTATTAACATATAAGAAAAAATATGGAAAACCAATTAATATGTTCGGTAGGATCGTATAGAAAACGTGTTTCGTTCCAATGTAATTATGAATAAAAGCATAAAGGATCATTAGTAAAGCATAGGGAACACATGCGGAAACCATAAATTTATAGGGTGCAGGAATGACCTTGTAAGAAAATTCAACTAAACCCGCAACCATATAACCACCAATAAAACTATTGATTGCTTGCGTCCATGCAGACAGTAAAACATTATCCGCACCAAAGTTAATATAATACGTCCAAAGACCATAAATAAGGCCAGATAACAGCCCTGTAATCAGCATTCTTTTTTGAGAGGTCATGTTGTTCAAACTCCATAATTATTATTTTGATGAATCATGAATGAATCATGAATGAATCAGCGCAATCACGCCTTTTTTGGCGAAATCCACATTGTAATGACCGCTTTAAAGACAACTTCATCAAGCTGATCTTTAACCTCAACATTGACCAGATATTCACTCGGTTGCGTTAAATCTAGTGATGTTGCAGGTGTTGCTGTTGCCACCAACCCCGTTGTAGCTTTCTTTAAATATTCAACGGTCATGCCTTTAGGAATCCAGCGATGGGTTGCAGGGACAGTGACTTCAGTCATGGTACCGCCTGATAGCTCTGCCATATTGCACATGGCAATGGCATGTACGGTGCCTAAATGGTTTGTGACTTTTCGAGATTTTGAAATACTGACCTTACAAAACTCAGGACGCAATTCCTCAAATTTTGGACTGATACTGGCAAAGTAAGGTGCCTTAAAACATAACGCTTTGGAAAATGCCCACTTGCCACAAGGTTTAGATGACAGTTTTTTCCATATGTTCAGTGTACTCATGACTCATCCTTCTATTTAATCTCATTGTTTTTTTAAATTAGAACTATATTCTGTTTTTGAGTTTTATTCTGTTTTGGGTAGTTGTCAAGTGACTGATAATTCATTTAAGATTCTGTTTTCTATAAATTCTGTGTTTGAAATGAATAGCATTGCGATTTTTGAAAAGCACTACGCTGGAAGACGGAAACAATTAAAAAAAGAAATCTTAATGACGGCATTACAGCTTTTTAATCAAAATGGGATTGAAGCCACGACCATTGAGCAAATCCGGGAAAATTCTGATACCAGTGTGGGGGCGATTTATTATCATTTCGGTACAAAAGAAGGCATCATCGCAAATTTATATTTTTTAGCATTGGATGATCAGTCACTTGAGAGGGAAAAATATTTTAAAAATATCAATAACATAAAAGATTTTATTTTTGCACTTGTATATAGCTATCTTGATTGGATAGAGCAAAATGTGGAACTTGCCAGATTTCAAATGACAGTAAGACATTACGTTTCGAATAGTATCTATGAACATGAATTGAATGAGAAAAATAAATTAAGGAATAAAGCTATTTTTCAGCATTTGCAGTCTTTATACCCGTTAGAAGAACTCAAGAAATTACAGCTCAACTTGATTATTTCATTAATTATGGGGCCAGCTGAACATTATGCAAAACCTTGGTTACTCGAAAAAATTTCTGATCAGCCTTCCAAATACAGAGATGAATTTGCGTTATCCGCTTGGTTGGCTGTTGAACGTTTTTTTATAATAAATCAATAGTTTCTTACCCCATTTAACATAATGGGCGTTATACGAAACGCCTTTTTAAATAGTATTATTTATCAAATAGTTAACTCAATAAATCCAAAACCCAAAAGATCAAAAAACAGACGTTTTAACAACTCGTGTGTTTTTTAAGCAACTTTGTAATCTTTCGCCAATAAAATCGTCTAAAAAATGCTCAATTTTGGCATTTTCCCAATGTTCTCAGCTCTTCCAGGGCGAAAACTATCCCCAATTACTGTGGATGAAATTTAGGCTATTTTGTACGCTTTGGCTCACATAAAACTCGGCCCTTTGCGGCTATCCAGGATAGGTGAATTTTCCTATGATGAAGTCATAGAGAACAGGATGTTCCAAACAACAAGAATAAGAAAGATCGCACCAGGAACGTGAGGTAAGACAGGAGTCATACCTAGCAACCCAATATGAGAAACCCCGGCAGGATGCTGGGGTTTTTTATTATCAAAATGTACTTCGCATAATCCGTTTTATGTTAATTTTAGCCAAATTAAAATATAAAAATATAATTTTATAGATATAGAAGAACCTTAAATGGCAAATTGTATTTTTCTGTTGAGAGTACCTTAGTAGCTATTATTAGTATTTAATAATATAATTCTATTATACATGCACTCCTTTAGGGGTAATAAAATGCTAAATACTAACGAAAAAGTAAATCCTGCTATCCTTGCTCTGGTAGAGCTCGGTAACGGTGTTGGTGGTACTAAGGTTAGTGCCTCAACTCGTGAAGAGATAGGAAAAAATCTTCGTAAAGCTTTCTTAAAGTCCAAGGAACGTTCAAAAAAGAATGTCGCAACTGCCTAATAAACCAGTTCAACGTCGGGAAATTTCAGAGGTCTTTTTACATGACCTCTTTTTTGAAATCAGTGAATCAATTGGATATACATACGATATCGTAGAAGAATATCTTAAAGATCTTGAAGCTCTTATTGAATTATGGACAAATCAAGGCTTTATTGAAATTTATACAGAGGATGCAGACCGAAAATATGGTCGTGCGAAAGATACAAATTCGACTCCTAACTCATCCCCGTGGTATACAGGTCTTTATCATGCACGTCTATTGAAGACCGGAGAAAGTGACCCTTTAATTATTATTGTATTTGAAGAAGTTACGACTGATGGCAAGATCAATACAGTCGCTAGTTTACGCTTCATGCTCGATCATGACGATATATTTGGCCCTAAAGATAATCGTCGTATAAAGTTTAATCCAGAAGCTATGAGAGCTATTAGAAAAAAAATTGATGGATTCATTCAGCAGGGTACAAAGTATGTGCCTACTACTGATTAAGCTTCTAAAAACTGATTTAATATAAAAACTCTTATACGCAATCAAAAAAGTGAGGTAAAAACCTCACTTTGTATAAAGCCAAATGAATGGATATTTCCTAGAATTTTAATTAATAAAAGTTATCACGGTAGAAGTTATAAGTAGTATTGTGGCGATCAATGTTAAGTAGATGCATGATTTACTCATTGATTGATCATCTACTTTGAAAAAGTTCTTTATTGGATCCTTCCAACCAGTCATTTGACTCCAAGGATACCAAAAACATAAAAAACCCAAAGTACTTAAAATTCCGGCTAAATCAAAACTCTTGGATAAGCCAAATAGACTTATAGCAACAGATGCTGCACCTAAGACAAAACCAAACCAAGATTTAATCAAGGGAGCCTTGGGAGAAGTTATTGATAAATTATTCATATTAGAGTTCTACATTAAAGATTAAATAACTTTCTGTCTCTTTCATCCGTCAAATACCGGTCCATCTGAGCGATCAATTTAGCCCGTGCCTGTTCATCTTCTTCAGTGATTTTTAGCATACAGGATCCGATTAGAATTTTGCGTCTAGTATCATCTTTACGAGTCTGTTGTTTCTCTTTAGCACGTTCTCTTGCTAGTGCTGCCTGTCTTTGAGCCTTTAACTGTTTTAGCTTTTCTTCCTGTGCCTTAATCTTGCTGTCTAGTGTTTCAGTAATACTCATTAATCCAATACCATCATCCTGGGAAACCATCCCTAACATAAGCGCACTTGAATATGCATTCAAGGTGCTATATGTATAGTAATGTTTTCCTCGAAGAGCGCACTTATGCAAACTTCGTTTGCAAGTCCGATTGGGGAAACCCCAATACCCCGACAACCGTATCCACGGTTGTATTTCACTACGTGAAAATTTAAAAGCGAAAAAAAGGCATGGCGATTTACCACTTTTCAGTCAAAACCGTAGCACGATCAGCAGGGCGTTCCGCGACTGCTGCAATCGCCTATCGGGCCGGTGAAAAGATTTATTGCGAACGTGAAGGCCGAGAACATGACTACAGCCGAAAAACTGGTGTGGAATACAAAGAAATTTATTTACCCGAAGGCGCACCAGAACATTTAAAAAACCGGGAAAGACTCTGGAACGAAGTTGAACAACGGGAAACCCGAAAAAACTCGACAGTTGCCCGAGAATTTGAAATCGCTTTTCCAAGTGAATTAAATCAGGAACAACGCCTGGCCATGCTCGAAGAGCTATGCGCCAGTATCGTGGACAGACATCAGGTGGCCGTCGATGCCTGTATTCATGCACCGCATACTGGATCTGGTAGTGATGAACGCAATTATCACGCGCATATCCTGATGAGCACACGCAAACTTACTCCGGAAGGCTTCACCGAGAAAACCCGGGAACTGGATCAGAAACACAGTGGAGAAATCGAACACTGGCGCGAACACTTTGCCGATATCTGCAATATGCACCTGGATCTGGCTGGATACACTGCCCGAGTCGACCACCGCAGCTACAAAGACCAGGAGAATGGTTTAGAAGCCACGCTGCACGAAGGGCCGAAAGTCACCGAACTGCGCCGAAAAGGGATTGAGACCGAAATCAGCCGAAGCAATGACGAAATCAAACAGAGAAATCAGGCTCAGTTGCAATACGGCAAAAATATGGATCTGCTGATTGCTGAAAATGAGATCAAACTCAATACACTAAAAACTGAACAGCAGATCCAAATCAAAAATAGTGCTAAAACGCCACCAATTGACGAAAAAGCCCTGTTTGAAGAAAAACAGAGGGAAACCCTTGGCAAAGTGCTAAATCGCGAAATCAGCGCAAAAGACGCAAATCTAGACCTAGAATTTATGCAGGATGTTTTTAAAAAGGCCGAAAACACCTTCGGCAAGATGCAAAAACATGAAAACGAGTTCAATCAGCAGCTTGCCCAGGACATCGTGAAGAGCCGACTCAAGCAAAGTCATGACAAATTGCAAAGCCTGGTCGATCAACACAACGAATTAACCCAGAACAAACCCTTACTGTTTGGAAAAAAAGCCTGGGAAGCCCAACGTGATGCGATTTACCAAGAACACAAAAAGCTGAAAGGTCAGCATGAACACCAGAAAAAACATGGTGTAAAGGATTTATTGGAAAATGAAAAGTTCAAAGAACATGCCTGGAAGCAGTACCAACAACAACATCCGGCCAAAGCCAAGCAATACCAGACTCTATACTCAACCTATCAAGTCATTAAAAAATGTGTGAATGAGATCAAAGCAGAACAACAGCTGAAACTCAGACAAGAACAACAACTCAAAGCACAGCAACATGCGCCTAGAATGAAATCTCGTGGCATGAGTCGCTAAACAGAGCGAGTGTCTACGAGCGAACTGAGAAAATTTGCCCATCCCTTTCCCTGATTACAAGCTCCCTATCCATAAACCGAGCGTAGCGAGAAAAAAAGCTCATGAGCGAAGCGAATTCCGAGCTGCTTTTGCTTTTTCTAAAAGTCACGAAAATATTAACCAAAAATTGCCCCAACGAATCGAGCGAAAGCGAGATTCAATAGAGTTTGAGCGTAGCGAAAACCAAGGGCAATTTTTTACTCCCTGGGCTTTTAATTATTTTTAAAGCTTTTAAATGCTTTTAGACATGCTCAAGACTTTGTAAATAAAGGCTTCTAGATCTTATATGACTACGTTTACCTACCAATATGACTACGTTTACCTACCAATATGACTACGTTTACCTACCAATATGACTACGTTTACCTACCAATAATCTACATTATTTTTTTTGTAGATTTAACTACGTTTACCTTGCATTAATCTGCATATTTATTATTATAGATTTATATTCATAAGTAATAATGTAGACAAATAAA
>NZ_AP019746.1 GCF_006757745.1 Acinetobacter radioresistens DSM 6976 = NBRC 102413 = CIP 103788
CCCTCTAAGTAGACTTTTAGAGGTTGTAAATCTAGGAAAAAGGCTAAACATGCCGTTGATTGAGTATTACGGTCTGCTATTTGAATGGCACGATAAAAAAATGGAAATAGTCTATCGAGGGCGTGAAATTACTTTTGAAGAAGTATGTAGCGTTTTTCTTGATCCAGAGCTGATTTCCTTTGACGATCTTGGTCATTACGATGAGCAACGGCTAATATCAATCGGTCTAAGTAATCGTGGTAGACTACTAACAGTGGTTTGGGTTGAACGTGGTGATGTTGCAAGAATCATTACTGCCTTTGAGCCATCGCACAATCAAAAGCGGAGGTATAACCATGCAAAATGAATTAGAACGCTATAAAAATTTTGACCCTACCAATGCGCCAGTAGTAAAACCGAATTTTGTTAAAAAATTACAAGAACGCCATGCTATTGCTCAAGCAAAGGCTTTTGATGCAGATGTTGTAACTTGGCTAAGTTCTCAAGATGATGAAACAAAACAGCACATTAACGATATGGTGCGCCATATCATGGCGTTGAAACGTGTTTAATTAAAATTTAGCTCGATGCTTTGAAATATGGCTTTTGCCATGTTTCAAAGTCGAGCCACTTTGCGAAATCCGGTATCAATAAAATTAAGAGAAGAACCGAGCAAAGTACTTACCCGTATTTATTTAGGGTCAATCACGCAATAATCTTTGTTTGGCCCGTGACAGTCATTTTTCATAATTCGGACACAGGATTTACCATTACAGTTTTTAATATCTAGATTATATCTTTGTTCTAGCCAAGCTGCTTCTGCACGACGTTCTTTGATCTCGTCAAAACTTGGAATAAATAAAAATATAAAAGACAGGAAAACTAATACCAGACTAAGGAAAATTGCACACAACAAGGCAATAAATCTGTAGTTCAATTTATCGGTGGCTTTATCTAACTCCTGAATACGACCTTGAAGGGCGCGTGTAGCTTCCTGATTTGCGTTATTTAGGGTCTTTTTGCTCTGTTCTAGTACCCCACTAGCTACCTTATTGTAAAACGTCTCTAATCGCTTGTTATCATCTGCTATGGCTTCCCTGTATTCCTTCATGGATGCCAATAAAATATATAACTGGTCGTCTAAATCGTTTTGATTGCTCATAGGGAAGGCCCATTTCTATTCATGCTTTTGCGTTGTTTCAGCTTCATCGTTTGTTCTTGCTGTAGCTTTAACTGCTTTTTATGTTCCAGTTCTAGGCGTTTAGCTTCCTGATCTTTCTTCCATTGCTCAAAGCCTTTTTCAACACGGTTGAAACCCTGTTCTAAGGTCTGTTCCTTGTGCTGTTGTTTGTATTGGAGCCGTTGACTGTTCTGCTGTTTGATCGTGTCGTTGAAACGGCTAATTTCAGTATCTATGCCTTTTCTGCGCATCTGGGTGACTTTACTGCCTTCATGTATGGTGGCTTGTAGCTGATTACCTTGATCGGCATAGCTGCGGTGGTCGATTCTTTCCCGATACCCTGCATATTCCAGAGCATGATTGGCTAAGTTTGCCCAGGTGGCTCGAATCTGTTTAATTTCTTCCTGGCTTGTTCCCATGCCTAAGCTTTTTCTTTTGGTGTTACTTAACTCAATTTCCGATTTTTGAGTGAGGACCAGTTTATTTTCAGTATCTAATTCTGCTTTGCGAGTTGTCAGTAAGATATGTGCATGATGGTTTTTATCATCTCCACCTTTGCTGGGTGCATGAATCGCTAAATCTGCAACCACCCCATAACGGTCTACTAAAGATTGAGCAAACTCTCTTGCTAGTTCTTTTCGCTGTTCTTCATCCAGCTCGTCCGGTAGAGCAATTACCCATTCACGTGCGGTTCGGGCATCTTTCCGATTTTCTGATTTTTCCGCCAGATTCCAAACTTTGCTTCGGTCTAATTCAGTATCCAAGTTAGAAAGAATCTCTGTATACACCACACCTTCTTTTCTCGTGAAGTCGTGCGTTAACCCTGTCCGTTCATCTGTCAATTTTTCTCCTGCACGATAAGCCATAGAGGCAACCGCAGTTCGTCCCGAACTTCGGTTAACGGTTTTGGTCGTACAGTGATAAATTGCCATGCCTTAGCCTTGTGATGGTTTTGCTTTTGCTTTTAAAAAATTGCGTAGCAATTTTTTGGGGTTAAGGGGTATCCCCTTACGCAAACTTTGACTTGGATGAAATCCAAGTCGTAAGTGCGCATTTCATGAAAAACACGATAGCATATAGCCCGCTTGAATTTCAATTCATAGGGCCTTATGCTTGAGTGGTTTTCTATATCCCGAAATCTGAATCATGACAAAAGCTGCTGAAACTCTTGAAAAGAAAATCGAAGCCCAATTAGAGAAGCTGAAACAGTTAAAGGCTCGAAAACAAGCTATCGAAGCTAGAGAAAGGTCAAAGCAAAAAGAGCAGGAAAGAAAGGATGATACTAGACGTAAAATTTTGCTCGGTTCTTACTTGATTAAGAAAATGCAGGAAAATGAAGCCAATAAAGAAAAAATATTGGCTGAACTTAATGAATATTTAACTGAAGAAAGAGACAGAAAGTTATTCAATTTAAGTGAGAAATTTTAAGTAGACAGATTTCACTGTCTACTTGGAAGTTACTTTTTATTACCTTTTGAATCACCTATTTTTATTAGTGGTGGTGGCGGAACATACTCAGGTTTAGGTTCAGTATTTTTAGACATTACTTCAGTCCTTTCTGATCACGAACAGGTGGTGGTGGTGGAACATATTCGGGTTTAGCTTCAGCCATTTTTACCTCTATTTTGAAATTTTAAATCAATCACTTTGGTTTGGGTTTATCTGCCGTAAATTGATCACGAACAGGTGGTGGTGGTGGAACATATTCGGGTTTAGCTTCAGCCATTTTTACCTCTAATTTTGAAATTTTGAATCACTTAGGTTTTGGTAAGTCTGTTGTAAGTTGATCACGAACAGGTGGTGGTGGCGGAACATACTCAGGTTTAGGCTCTGGATTACTCATTTACGTTATCCTAAAAATTTTCCTAATATAATCAGTATTATCACAATAACTAAACTAGCTCCAGCTAGTTGAATATAGTCAAAAGCTTTATGTAATAAGTTTGCTTTTTCATCATTTTTTTCAGTATATGAACTGATAACTTTTTTATAGTGATGAGCTAAACCAAGGTAAACAGTAGCAATCTTATTATTCTGAAAATAATCAATCATTTGATCATCAGTATTTACTTGAAAAACTTCTTTTACCTGTAGACAAGAAAAAAGCTTTCCTGATGCCAAACATACAAAAATAAAAGTTAAAGCCAAATAAAGTGAGGTCAAACAAGTTAAAAAAAATGGAGCCTTAATATTTGTATCTATGAAATAGTATTTTGCTAATAAAGAAAAGGCAGTAATAAAAATAGATAAATATGTTAAATACTTAGTAGCTTTATCTTCTAATTTTTCATAGTGTCCTTTTACTATCGAAAATTGATTTTTTTGGTATTCATATAAAGCTGCATATTTGCTTATATCTACTTCGCTCATACTTCCTCTTTCATTATGCTATTTGCTCTTTTACTCATGGGTTGAATCCAGACTTTTCTAATATTGGATAAAGCTCTCTGAATTTTTCAGGCTCTAACAGCATATCTGCTATACGGATAGCAAATTGTTGGTAGCTTTCTGTACCTTGTGAATATTTCCCCATTTCAGGCATTTCTGACATTTTATTGGCAAATAAATGGCGTTGTGCATCGGTCATTCTGATAAAAAAGTCAGGTGTGTTTGGGTCACGCTTAGAATCTAATTTTTTCGGTTGTTGTTTCTGCTTAAACTTAAATGAAAAACCAATAATTGAACGACCACGTTTGTGTTGTTCATACTCTGCTTTTATATCTGTGTACTTATTAATTTGATCAATGGCAAGGTGTAAAACTTTTTCTTTAAATTGCCCCATTCTCTTGTATTCATTGGGTTCTATGCCTAGTTTTAATCTTAGCTCTTCTAGCTCTACCATAGTCACTTTGCCTGTACTACGCCATGCGATAAGCAACTCATACAAGCGTATAGCGTAAACACTAGTTAAACTGCTGACTTGCTCTAGTTCATAACTGGTGAAGTGTTTTTCTAAATTTGTAATCAACGGTACAACATCATCAGAAAACTTAATACGAACAAGAGCTTCATTCTCTACATAAGATATTCGTTGTACCCATCGACTTATTACATTCTCAATGTTGCCCTTTTGAGTCAGTTTTTGATAGCTAAATCTACGATCAAATAGGCTTTTGCAAGCATCTTTAAGAACTTTATAGGCTGTATTTCTATGAACATTGAAATGGTTGATATAGCTTTCAGCATGAATCGTCAAATCTTTATCATTGGGTGTATTTGATTGCCTAGCTTCAAGTATGGCTAACAGTATTAAACGTTGTTCTGATAGGTCTAAATTATAACTGGCATTTATTAGTGCATTATCTTTAACGACTAGTTCTTTTTTCATAAGCACACATGTTTTTTAAGTATATAAGTACACTTTATTTTATTAAGTGTCACTTTGCAAGATAGAGGTGTACTTATTGCAAGATAGAGGTGTACTTATTGCAAGATAAAGGTGTACTTATTGCAAGATAAAGGTGTACTTATTCTTATTTTTTTTATTATTTATCAATTAATTACAGATGCTAAAAATTAAAAAATTAAAAATTATTAAAAAGAGGGGAGTGCTAAAAACTGCCCTATGTACTCGCTAAAGCTCGTACTCTATTGAAGCTCGTTCCTCGCTTCGTGGGGCAGTTTTTGGTTAATCCTGTTTGTGAAATCTAAAAGCAAAAGCATTGGTAATGTATTCGCTTCGCTCATACTTTTTGAAAAGCAAAAGCTCCAAAGTTCGCACCCATTCGGGATGCTCTGTACCTACCGTTTAAAATCGAAAGGGAGCTTGTAATCAGAGAAAAGGCGAGGGCGAAATTTTGATGATGCTCAATCGCTCGTAGACACTCGCTCGGTTCTTATTATCTAGGTTTTAATTATTTACTGGAGCTAATCAAAGTTGTGAAACATTGCTTAAATAATAGGCGTGGAACGTGACAAATCATTAAAAAAGCCCAAGTACGCATACTTGGGCTTTTTGATACACAATAAGACTATGAATTATAATAAATAATTTAGAGCATTTCGTATAAGGCGTATTATGTTAATTTTAGGAAAGGCTCTAGACTAGCAGAATGATTATGTTAGTCTAGAGCCATATAATTAACATTATTGAAGTATTTTACATGGCAATTTTTCGACATTCTTCTGCACACTGACGGCAAGCCTCAGCACATTTTTTACAATAATCATGTGAATGTTTTTCACACTCTTCCGCACAATATTCACAGATCTTAGCACAAAGCTCACAAATCTCTTTGAGGAAAGGTGAGTTATGTTGTTGCATACGCACACATAACTGACAAATATCTGCACATTCTAGACAACGTTGAATACATTCACGCATCATCTCTAAATCTTTTTCTTTTAAACAAGAAGTTGCACATTCAGTACAAATAAGTGAACAGTTTGTACATGCAGAAATACACTCTGAAAATTCCGTATTAATCATTTTTTACTCTCAATTTATATAATCAAAGAAATAATTAAAACATAATTTTTTTTCTACTAATTATTTTAAATTGTTAGTAAATGTAATACATAATTTTAATTTTAACTAAATCTTATTTATATTCCAAATTATTAAAAAACAGTTTTTAATTAGGATAGATGATCAAGTATCAAAAGCAGCTATTCTTAAAATAACTACAATAATTTTATCACTTTAAAAATAGATTTTCCCTCTATTTAACATAATGGCTGTTATACGAAATTTGGATGTTAGAACCTATTTAAATTAATGAATTATTGAATAACTAAAA
>NZ_AP019747.1 GCF_006757745.1 Acinetobacter radioresistens DSM 6976 = NBRC 102413 = CIP 103788
ATAAAAAAGGATCTAGCAGCCGTTCTAATCGGGATATGGTTTTTCTGACATCTAGCACGGCGCAATAAAAGCCTATCATTGGACTATACCCAAAAGATAAGTGATAAATATTAATATAATTCTATCATTAGACTATCAATGTTAATTAAATGACATTATTATCATAATACCTAGACAAAGATAGCTAAATGATAAAATGAATACTCGAATTTATGTTAGAGCATCCACAAAAGAACAAGATGCAGAACGCGCCCTAGATAGCCTTAGAGCCTTTGCCGTTGGACTAGGACATAGCACTACTGAATACATTGAAAACCACACAGGAACGAAGCTAGAACGCCCACAGCTTAATAAGTTGCTAGATGAATCAAAGGACGGCGATATATTACTTGTTGAGAGCGTTGATAGACTTAGCCGATTAACTCAAGACGACTTCAGCACGTTAAAGCAGCGTATTAAAGATAAAGGCCTAAGATTGATTGTTCAGGATCTACCGACTACCCATGCTTTGATAAATGCAACAGATGACATTACAAGCGCGGTTTTAAGCGTTGTAAACAATATGCTGATTGATCTACTGGCCACAATGGCGCGCCTAGACAATGAGAAACGCAAGGAACGTATTAAGCAAGGCTTAGAGAGATCAGGATATGTACCAACAGGAAAAAAAGCCAACACGGAGAAGCATAAGCGTATTTTAGAGCTGGCAGCACAAGGTAACATGACAAAAGAAGAAATACGCAAAGCGGTTGGCGTGGGCGTTGCTACTGTTTATCGAGTATTAAAAACAGGCTGATGCTTATCACTTCAGGAACGCTTTAAGCCCTCGATCTAGCCGATCAAACAAGCCACGTTTTTTAGGTTGTTGCATCGTGTCATTTTGCGCCGTTGCATCATGTTGCTTTGTATCGTTGCTATTTGCTTTATACGGCGTTTCATCATGTTGCATGGCTTGATCTATGGGCGTTTCAGTATCGTTGCATGTTGTTGCTTCAGGGCGTTGCGCGGACGTTTCAGGTGCAACAAGCAGCCTTTGCAAGTGGTCAATCTGATTGTCTTTTTTTTCTAATTGTTTTGTTAATAATTCAACTTGGCTTTTAAGTATAGAAATTATTTCTTTATCGTTTGCATTACTGGCAGGCGGTTCAATAGATTGCTTTACAGGTGCAGGCGGTTCACCAAAGACGCGGATCACTTCAGCAAGATCAAACAGGCCATTGCTTAAACGCGACAGCTTGCCATTGTTCACAGCCCTATAAATAGTGGTTCTATTGACGTTAAAGCGTTTAGACACTTCAGTTAAAGAGAGGTGAGCCATATTATTTTTTCTGTATTAATTGCGATCTATGTCAAAATAATATCATCCATAAAAGCGATTAAACAGGATGCAATAATTACTTTAAAATCTTGGCTTTATATTGTAGTCTAATCTACATAGATTTAGATTTTTCTATATCTATAAAAACAAAAAAACCGCATTGGGGTGCGGTTCGTTTGCAGGCTACCGAAGTGGCCTAAATATTCATTGCTACTGTGTATTAGTTTGACGACCGACTACATAGAAGCATAAGGGGCATGCTATTTAATAACATGTTGACATTGTATCTTGATAATAATATCAGTGCAATAGCTTATGCTTTAAAACTAGAACAGTAGCCCTTTGATTTTTTAAAGAATTAATGAGGTTACACATGCACCAATTACAAAACACCATCACAGCCCCGCAAATTGCTCAAATAATCAAACGCCGTACTATCACTGTGATGCGGTGGGCGGGATCAGGAAAGCTACCCAAGCCTATTTGCCGTTTCGGTATAACTTACGTTTGGGATAAGTCCGAAGTATTTAAAGCCCTTGAAAGTCTAGGATACCTAACAGCCTCAAATGATGCGCTTTATAGCGAAAATCAGGAGGCTCAGAAATGATAAAAGGCCTCCACCATTCGCACAGTGAAAGCCCCCTAGACAAGGCAGATTATAACATAAAACAATGGCTTATTGAAAACACTAGGACGCCTAGATTACCCTTATTTAGGGATTCAATACTTAGACCGCTAAACATTGAAAACACACAGCCATTTTTAGAGGTTAGTCAGTTTGTTACCCATGAGGGCAAAGACCTTTTAGAAAGTGGCTTGGTATTGCTTCAATACGATAAAACACTAAGCAACCTTGTAGGCTTGGCGGTTCAGGATGCAGATAGAAAAACCGTTTATATTGGCCAGCAAGGTATAACGGCGTTCAATATTGAGCAAAGCATAAGAAAGGATCTTGTTCTTTGTTCTTCAAAACTTCCGATTGCAATCAAAGCAGCAGAAACAGGCTATCAAGTTGCATTATCAGACTATAAAACGCTACACAGCCATTTAGATAAGGGTGTAATGCTTTTAGATTGTAATGATCTATTTGCAGGCAAAACGCTTGCAGAGCTTACAGCTAAAGAAATGCGCCGTTTGATTGATGACGCAGCAAAGCAGGAAAAAGAGAAATCCTTAAAAGCCCAGCACCTTTATTCACTGGATGAAATCAGATACTCAAGCGATAAGACAGCCGCAGAAATACTAGATCAATTAAACAAAGAGCAAGATCCGTTTAAATGCGCCCAGCTTGCCTATGCCTACACGTTTAAGACTTTGCCTAACATTCCATACAAGGAAAGTTTAAAGGGCGTCAGAGCTAAACTAGAGGGCAAATTAAACGGCGTTATGCTGGATCTTATTCTTGAACGCGCCCAGTGGATTTTGAACGATAAAAAAAAGCAGGCATTAAAGGCCATAACAATTCATGACACTAAGCAGCACAGACATTTAGTTATCAATAATTTTGATGAATTAAACGACCTGAATTATAAGGGCGTGATTTTATTAAAAGCACCAACAGGCACAGGTAAAACGCGGAACGTAGGAAAGCCGTTTGCTGATTGGTGTATGGGGGGGAATCTACCATTCTTAGCAATTGCACACAGAACAAGCCTTATATCAGAGCTAAGCAATACTCTAAACACTGGGCATTACAAAGTAGAGCAAGAAACATATCAAATGGCCTCAAAGATGGGCATTGATCCGCAAGGTTCGATTAATTCACTTGCTGTCTGCATTAATAGCTTAGACAGTGAAGCATTTAGCAAATTTATACGAAGCGTTAAGCATTTATTTATAGATGAGATTACTCAGGTATTAGAGGCTTTTAATTCAGATACTAGCTTTGTCACAAGTAAGGAAAAAACAGACGCACGTTTGCGCCAGCTTATAGCCGAAGCTGAATGCGTTATTGTGGCCGATGCAAACATCAATCAAGACACATTAACCTTTATTGAATCATGCAGGCCTAACGAGCGTTTTAATATTGTAGAGATCAAGCCAAAGAATGAGAAAAAAATTGTCTATATTCACAGCACCAAAGAGAGCGTAATTAACAAGATAGTCCGAGATATTAACGGCCATGATAAAAATGTTTGGGTTGCATGTGATTCGGCTGAACGTGCTAGAGATGCGGACAGGGTTATTAATGGCAATTATGATATTAATTCTTTTCTAATCACTAGAAGCACAACAAAGAGTAAGGCTAAAAAATTCCTAGATAACATTGATCAGGAAAGTAAAAAATACCAAGCCATTATTGCCAGCCCTACAATCTCAAGCGGTGTATCAGTTGAGCATAGGGATGCAAACGGTACAACACAGCCTCACTTTGATTATGTTGCAGGGATTCTAACAGGCCACTCAGTAACGAGCCGTGACGCTTATCAGATGCTTGGCCGTGTACGTTATGCAAAAGAATTTCATTTATTCATTGATCAAAAGTTTACGCCGTACATTGATGCAGAAACTAAAAAAGAAGCATGGCAAAATCTATCAGGTGAAAAAGGCACAGCATTAACCGACCTGATAGCAACCATACAAGCCAATAATGAGATGGATAAGGCTAGCTTTGCAAACAATCTCTATTACTTGCTGGAATACTATGGCTTTGAAATTAGACGTGCAGAATATTCAATAAATGCAGCTATTGAGCATGAGTTAAAAGAAGCACGAGCCGAAATTAAAGAGGCTGATAGAAACGGTATCTTAAATGCCAATCCGATCACTGAAGAAGTGGCAAACAAGTATAGAAGATCATTAGACCTTACAGATACAGAGGTGTACGAGCTTAGAGCATACGATAAACGCATGCAGTTAAACTTGCCATTTGATGCTGTTTTGACTGAGCAGGATTTAAATATAAACATGGCTCAGGTTATGCGCTATAACGCCGTATTTGGGCATCATAAGGCTGTCAGAGATAAGGCAACAGATATTGCACTAAGGGACTACACGAAGCAGGCAGCGGATATATTCAAGGGCATATTTAAAGAGCTGAATATTACGGGGGGAGCTATATTTTCAGATAGTCAGGCTAGATCCGTTCTAAAAAGAATCGAGCCACATCAAAAGTATCTTGCTGCTATTGGTTTTATTCCAAAGTCATTTGCTCAGAAGAAAGAAACAAAGACAGCAGTTAAGCGATTAAAGTTACTGCTTGAGCATTTCGGGATCAAGACTGATGGAAAGAGAATTGATAATCCAGCTTTACGCAAGAAATCCGACACATTGAGTATATTGTCTATAGACAAATTGCACGAAGTGTCGGAAAACGATGGTGCAAAGGTTTATAGAATTGACGGCGCAAGTATTGAAGCTATGGAGCAGTTAGCAGATAGGTACGCTATAAAAACAAAGACTATCGAGCTTAAAACAGTATCAGATCAGGTACAGGACAAAGAGCCAAGCAATGAAAGCCCATATTTCGCGGATATGCCAAGCAATGCAGGCTTTTATGCTATAGATCCCGATGACGACTATTGGCAGACAGGGACAGGCTAACTGGACACATTGAGCCTTTTTTCTATAGAAATTAAATAGCCTAAGTTGATTTGCTTAGGCTACTTCCACCCTTATAAAAAAAGAGAGTTTTCGGCTATCTATAGATTCCGATAAAACCATTGAACAGCTTATTTTTGCGACCCCCTAAAGGGACTAGCTATTTTCGGAGCATTACGAGCAGAGTTTTCGGATAGGTACGCGCGCGGACTTGATAAAACTTGATAAAACCTGACAAAACCTGACATTTTTTAGAGTCCATAAAAAAGGATCTAGCAGCCTGGGCGTGTATTTTCTTTAGTCCATAAAAAAGGATCTAGCACACCCCGAACGTGTAATTTTCCGACCCC
>NZ_AP019748.1 GCF_006757745.1 Acinetobacter radioresistens DSM 6976 = NBRC 102413 = CIP 103788
TAAATTGACATTGTCAAATTAACAGTAAAGTATTAACTCACCTTAACCCCAGTTTACAATATGAAAAAATTATCAGTTTCAGAATTAGCTAAGCTGTATGGATATTCAAGACAAGCTATATATGCACATATAAATAAAGGAAATTTATCAAAAGGTTCTGATGGATTAATTGACTTTTCAGAAGCTTTAAGAGTATTTGGAGAACCCCAAAGTAAAGTATCCGATGTCAACTTGAGTCAATCAACTAACAGTCAAAATTTGACTGAAGTTGACTTATTAAAACGACAGGTTGACATACTTGAAAAACAATTGAATCAAGCTTTACTTAGAGAAAACCAATCATTAGAACGTGAATCTTTCTATCAAGAACAAATTGAAGCTATGCAACGTCTTTTAGAGGCCCCAAAACCTCATATCCCTACGTGTGTCGACCCAGAGCCTACTCAGATGACAGAGGAAAATGAAGAAGAAGTCACAGCTATGATGCAAAAAGAACCAGAGGCTAGTGAAAATAAGCGTATTCCTGTGCCTGAGCACATTGAACCAGAGCCTGAGAAAAAGGGGTTTTGGAGTCGTTTTTTTAGACCCTATGATTAATCAAGATTGTTTAATCTAGATGAATAAAAACATGGGGAAATGATCAAAGAATAGGCGTGGAACGTGAAAAATGCATAAAAAAGCCCAATCACAACAGATTAGGCTTTGAATAACACGATAAGAAATTGAATTAAAACAAAATATTTAATTGATTTCGTATAACGTGCATTATGTTAATTTTAGCAGAACTATAAAATTGAAATAGTAAAGATGCCCTAGACCCCCTACAAGTCTAGAGCATTCAATTAATCTGGCATCACAAGATATGATCTATCGGGGAGATAAAATTTGCCATCACTTGTTTCATGGCTATAGCAATCTACCAAAACAATTCTATTAGGATTATTCAGCTTATCCCAAACAAAATGTAGAACCCAGTCTGATGTAGAATATTTAAAACCTGGCTCAAATTCTGGATATCCAATATGGACATGCCATAAATTATTAGATCTGGCATATGCCGTATCTTCTTCTGTTAAGCAGTTCCTCCACGAGTGAGAAATTTTGCCTTCATACTGATTAAAATTATCAAGTAATCCATGATCTCTAAAGGTATCAATAAATTTCTTGATCATCCCTTTAATATCAAGGGGAAAGTTTGTCCATTGCTCAGCGAATTTTTCGCTATATTCAATTACATAAGGCGATTCATCGTCGCACGGTTCCATAAAATCTCCTTCATAAGTTATCCTCATGTTGTCGGTTAATTGATTGGATCATTTCAGTTATTACCTCAATGTTCTTTGATGTATAAATGTCAGTCTTACCTTGAAAACTAACAGTCCCAGTGTTGGCAAAGATGTTACAAATAAGACCATCTATGCGATACACAATTTTTCCTATCGTAGGTTCTTCTCTAGAAGCAGCTCTAAAACGATTTTTCATAGAAGAATCTAAAATAGATGTATTAAAACAATGTAATTTAGACATTTTTTGAATTACCGTAGAATAAATTTAAAAAATTGAATTTCGTAATTTGGAATAATAAATATCATTATAATTATTCAATAATGTTATCTTACATTTAAATTTTACTTTGTCAAGCTTTTTTTTTGTAATTTTTTTAAATTCCCTTGTTTTTCATACAAAATGGCTATATATAGTCTCTGTACGATAAGATTTCGTACTATCTACAATAATAGCAATCTATTTTTATTTTATTTGTGAGTAAACCATGTCAATCGTATCTACCCGGTCAAATAGATCAGTAGAGAGTAAGCCTCAACTATTTGACAGAAACCGAATTGAAAAGGCTTTAAATTCTGAAATACATTCTCTACCTAATCGTAAACTTTCCATCGATGAACTAGATGAAATTTTTGCAAAAGTAGCTCGAAAGAAATAAAAAAAACCGGCATCTTTGTCGGTTTTTTTTATTTTTAATCTATTCTTTTTTTTCTAAGAAAAAATTTTTCAGCAAACAAATTAGGATTAGTAATCCGGATATTTTCTTGGCACTTTTCACACAACATCAGACCTGCAAAAAACTGTACGTTTTCTCTGTCATCACACAAAGTACATGGCCGTGGAAATTTCACTACATTGGTATCACTCACAATCTCTTTATTCATCATTATTTATCCTTTTAAAAGCTTATTTCTTTATAAATAAATTTCAGCGGATAAATGTTAAAAATTGCTATTTTTAAGAACTTTTGTCGAAAATAATTATCAAATCAAAGAACATTAACTGACCGTTTTGACATATCTCCCTTGAGAACTTAATTTTCTAAAACAAAACAATAAATGTTCACTCTATATTTTAATATTTTTCAGTTACTTAATGTCACTTTCAAGTAGTTTTTGTGAACATTTGCTTGAACAAATTATTTACCATATTTATCAAAAGCTTAACTACAAAAAACACCTGTTTTTTTGAACAAATTACTGAACATTAAATTATTAATTTAAAACAATAGCTTACTTTGATTTCAGCCCAATTTTTTGAACAAGATTCTTCACTATAGAAAATAAAGCAATGCCTTGTCTAATCAAGGTTTGAAGGCTGTCATCTTTAGATGCGTGGTGTGTGAACCAAAAATTTCCGGTATGTACCGGCTTCCAATCCATTTAATTGACTTAACTGACAGTAAAGATAGTGCTTGGCCAAAAGAGATCCTGACTATTGTGTTTCTAAGAGAAAAATCTATAAACGGAAATTCTAGCCTACAGGTCAAAAATAAAACCCAAGTTAAAACGCTCTCACATGCGATTTCAGCCACATTTTTACTTAAGACATAGAATCCATTATTGAAATGAGTAATCAGGTCAAAAAACGCAAATGAGCGCCAAATAGAGGCTATTTTTTTCTAATCGGGATGAATAGAGCGAGTGTCTACGAGCGGAGTATCAAAATTCGCACCTCGACTCTCTGAAAAACAGCTTTTTAGGCTGTGAAGTCTAAATAAGCGTAAATCACATGCAGAAAATTGGGCCTAGATCGAGCGTAGCGAGTAAAAAAGCTTTATGAGCGAAGCGAATTCCAAGTTTCTTTTGCTCTTGCTTTTGCTTTTTCTCAAAGTCACAACAGGATGATCTAAAAAATTGCCCCACGAATCGAGCGAAAGCGAGATTCAATAGAGTTTGAGCGTAGCGAAAACCAAGGGCAATTTTTCACTCCCAATGCTTTTAATTATTTTTAAAGTTTTTAAATGCTTTTAGACCTGCTGTAAGCCTTTATACATAAGGGTTTAAGAGCTTATACCACTACGTTTATCGACCCATATCACTACGTTTATCGACCCATATCACTACGTTTATCGACCTATATCACTACGTTTATCGACCATTTGACTACTCCAATATTTAATGTAGTATTACTACATTATTTTATGATGTAGTAATAAGAATAATGAAAGACTTAGTTGTCAAAGATAATGCTTTAATTAATGCAAGTTATAACCTTGATTTAGTTGAGCAAAGGTTAGTTCTATTAGCAATCATTGAAGCCAGACAAACAGGTAAAGGAATCAATGCTAATGATGCGTTGGTAATTCATGCGTCAAGCTATATTGAGAATTTCGGTGTAGAAAAACATACGGCTTATGCTGTTTTGAAAGAGGCAAGTAAGGTCTTATTTGATAGGAGATTTACTTATCAATCTTTAACAGACAAAGGGAATATAAAAACTACTCATAGCCGTTGGGTAAGCGAAATTAGCTATATTGATAATGAAGCATCTGTAAGTCTTATCTTTTCACCAGCAGTCGTCCCATTAATTACAAGGCTTGAAGAACGCTTTACTAGCTATGAATTAAAGCAAGTAAGTCAATTGACAAGCAGATATGCAACTAGACTTTACGAACTATTAGTTGCTTGGCGCACCACTGGTCAAACTCCAGTATTTGAGATTTCAGAATTTAGGCAGCAACTTGGTATTGCGGATGATGAATACACGCGCTCAGATAATTTCAAAAGAAGAGTTCTAGATATAGCTATATCCCAAATCAATACTTTTACAGATATCAAAGTTAAGTCTGAACAGCATAAAACTGGGCGATCAATCTCAGGCTATAGTTTTTCATTTAAGCCTAAGACATCAGTTAAAAATATTTCTAAAGCAAGCAATGAACAGTTAGAACTGATTGGCCAATTGACAGATAAACAGATTCTTTTGTTCTCTGGTAAGTTAGCATATGAACCCACATTCGCATCAAAATATAGTAAAGCTGGTGAAAGCTATGATGACTTTATAATTAGAATTTCTGGAGACTTAACAGATCCTAAAAAAATTAAAGAATACTCTCCATATCTAAAAGAATTAGGATTTAAATAGGTATG